>JACCYD010000360.1 GCA_013696695.1 Deltaproteobacteria bacterium
CTGCCAGGCGGCCTCGTCGCCGGCAACGCAGCCCTCGACCAGGCTCTCGAGGATGTCCTCACCGTCTAGCGTCACGAGCCATTCCACATTTGCCAGCACGTCCTCCCCAGACGGACCGGCCCCAGAAGTCCTCACGCGAAGCTATCACCTCGTGATCGCATCGAGCCGGTCGAGCACGTCGGCGGGCACCGATGGCCCCGCCTCGATCGGGCGCAGCTCGGCCGCTGGGACCTTCGATTCGGCCTTTCTGGCGGCAGCATCGGGCGCCGCGAGCGTGGCCGCTCCCGCAATGGCGGCCGCGGCCCCAGCGACGACGGCAGGATCCAGTCGGGGCGCGTTCTGGAGCACGGAACCGCCACAACCCACGAAAAGGACAAGAAGCAAGTACCGCATGGGCTCAGTAGACGGACCGAGCCAGACCTTCGTCACGCTCGATCTACGGCTCGGGCGCTGACTTCTTCAGGGCCTTCTTCAGCAGCTGCATCAGGTCCTTGGAGGCGCCGCGCGCGAGGATCAGCGCCGCAACCACGTAGGCCGCGCCGCCGACAACGATCATCGCCGCCAGGTGCACGATCGCGAGATCGACGCCCGCGAGGAACAACAGCTCGCGGACGCCGTACACCGCCGCGGCCATCACACCGCATGCGAGCAGCGGCTGGAGAAAAGCGGCGACGAGCTTCTTCGGCGACGGACCTTCGCGCATCACCATCAGCACGCCCGCGATCGACGTGACCCCGAACGCGATGCCGACCGCAAAGGCCGCGGCTTCGACGCCGTACGGAGAGAGGATCACGATGCCGCCGATCAACATCGCGAGCTTGACGATCTCGAGGAACATGAGGCGATTGGTCTTCGACTCGGCTTCCATGTACGCGGACAGCACCCAGGTGATGGGGCGGAACACCGAGAGGCACGCGAGCACGGTGAGGAGCGGCGCGACTTGCTGCCAGTCGTTGTCCGGGAGCAGGAGCGTGATCAATGGATACGCGACGAGGCCGAGCCCGATCGCGAGCGGGAAGATGATCAGCGACAGCAGCGCGGTGGATCTCTCGAGTGCGCCGGGGCGGCGATCGGGCGGCAGCTCCGCCATCGACGGCATCAGCACGAGCGCGATCTGTTCGCCGACCTGGATCGCCGGGATGTCGGCGAGGTTGTAGGCCATGTTGTAGGCGCCGACCGCGGAGGTGCCGAGGTAGTAGCTGATCAGCGGGCGATCCCAGAACCGCGCGGCTTGCGACGCGATGCCCTGGATGCCGAGCGGCACGCCGTAGCGCAGCATGTCCTTGATGCGCTCCATGCGGAGCGGCATCGGGGTCGCCCACGAGGCGAAGCCGGCAGCCTTGATGATGATCGTGGTGACGACCACGGCCTGGACGAGGTTGCCGACGACGATCGCCATGCCTTCCCACCCGGCGGCGGCAAGCGAGATCGCGACGATGGTGTAGGCGACCTCGCCGAGCATGAGTGCCATGCCCGACGCGCGAAAGTTCATCTGGCGGGTCAGCACGCGCTCCGGCACGGCCTTGATGCGCTGGATGTAGAACGCCAGGGCGAGCCACGGGATGTAGACGGCGGCATCGGGCGCGCCGAGGTACGCCACGATGTAGCCGCCGAAGATCGCCATCAGGCCGAGCGAGATCGCGCCGAGCACGAGGTACGCCACCGTCGCGTGCCAGGTCACCTCGAGCGCATCGGGGCCACGACCTTTGACAACAGCGTACTGGCCGAAGCCCCAGATCGTGATCCAGTTCGCCGACATCACGAGCACGACGGCATCGGCCACTTCACCGATCGAGGCGGTGTCGAGGAACCGCGTCATCACCAGCGTCCCGATCACGCCGACCGCGCGGCCGCCCATGCTCGAGATCACGGTCCACAGCGCACCGCGCGCGGCTTTATGCGCCAAGGACATCAGGCGCGACATCTTACGCGCGAGACCGTCTCGCGCGCTACCTGACGCGCGCGTCGGCGACTTACAAGAACCGGCGCAGCCGGAAGCACATCCAGGCGAGCACCTTGATGTACCAGGGCAACTGCTTCCACTGGTCGTTGGTGTACGGATCGCATTCCGCGAGGTCGCGCTCGAAGTTGGTCACCAGCGC
>JACCYD010000377.1 GCA_013696695.1 Deltaproteobacteria bacterium
GGCTGTCGCCGTCGAGGATGATCGCCGGGGGCGTGGTCTCGAGCGCGAGCACCGAGCGCACGGCGGGATGTTCGACGGCACCGACCGCGCGAACGCGCGCCTCGAGCACCTGCCAGCGATGCGAGCCTGGCTCGAACGTCGGCGTGTGGATCTCGACGAACTTTCCGCCGCGCTGTGCGAGCACGACCGTGCCTTCCGGCCCGGCGCCGAGCTGTGCCAGCGGCGTGAACGTGGCGTCGGTCGATGCCGCGAACAGCGCCGGCATCGTCTGGTCGACGGTTCCCACGCGGGGAGCTTACGCGAGATCAGCTCCGCGGTTCGAGCGGGCTCGACGCTAGCGGGTCGTCAGGCGAACGTCGATCATCGCGTCGGCCGCATCTGTCGTGATCTCGACGTGAACCTGGAGGTGCTTGCCGTGCCGCGCGAGCGTTTCCTCGGCTGCCTTGCGAACACGCGCGAGTCGATCGCCACGCGCCTCGTCGCCCGACGCGAGGGGCACGACACCTGCCTCGCTCCAGTGGTCTCCGGCAAACGTGACGTTGCGGATGTGGAACAGCGGGCCGCGCTCGACATCGAACACGATATAGACGCCACCTTCGGGACCGTAGGTCACCACCGGCGCCGAGACCGTCGCCGACAGATAGCCGCGCATCGTCAGCTCGCGCAGCACCGCCACGCGATCCTGCTCGAGCTTCGCGGGATCGACGATCGAGCCGATCTTGGTCTGCAACGCGTCGCGGATCTGCGAGAGCGGAAACCCGCGACCGCCGTCGATCGAGATCGACTGCACTTCCTGGGTCTTGACCACCAGCACGTCAGCGTGGGCATCACCCTCGGGCAGACTGCGGACGACGAGCATGGCGGCGATCGCGAAACCCACCGTGAGGACGACGATCGAGCGCACGCCCTGGAAGAGTGCAACCGGAGATCCACGCCCAAGTCTTCGAGATCGCTGGGCGCTCTCCCGTCAGACCGTCAGGTGATGTCGACTCTTGGTCGACTCGACTATCGCGGAGTTACGGGATCGCGACGGTCGACGAGTTCCCGAAGCGATCGGTGATCTTGATCTGGGTCGCCAGCACGTTGTCGTCGACCTGCGCGACGCCATTGGCATCGGTGGTGACGGCGGCGGCCGGGCCGAGGTTACCGGTCGCGCCGATCAGCTGAACGCTGACGAGCTGGCTGCGAACCGGGATGGGTTGGTTGGACTTGAGGTTCATGTCCATCAGGCGCCAGCCCTTCGGTGCGTGCCACTGCGCCGTGCCGCGAAGCTTTCCACCGCTGCGCTGCGGCTGCCCGATGACGACACCGCCGGCGACGATCTCGAACGCGTTCGAATCGATCGCCCAGCCATCGCCCTCGACGTGGAACCGGTAGTTGCCGAGTGGCACGCCGCCGCGATCGTCGAGCGCGTCGAGCCCTGCTGCGCCCCACCACGGCACCGCCTGAAACTCGACCACCCAGACGTGCGTCTGCGGGCCCGAGCGCTGGAGCGGCGACGGCGTGTATGCGAGCACGAGCTCGGTGTCCTCGACGACGCGACCACTGCGGCGACGGACCGGCTCGAACGTGCCGGCGACGTCGCGCTGCAGGGTCACGCGCGGCGTCTTGACCTGCGGGTCGTCGCCGATCCAGGTGAACGTCGCGATGCCCGAGACGCGCGGAATCTGTGCGGCCGGTTGCGCCGTGGTGGGCGTGCCGGTGCGGGACCACGTGACACTCGGAATCTCGGTCGGGATCGAGCCCGCGCCCTGCGCCGGGTTATCGATCTCCATTGGATCGACCATCACCGGCGTCGCGACGCGCGTCGAGCCCTCGCCCGCGTCCTCGCGCACCGGCGTCATCGCCATCGGCACGAGCGCGATCAGCTGCTCGGCGATGTACTCGCCCTCGAGCGGCCCCCAGAACGTCACGCTTGGCTCGTAACCGCCGAGCACCCAGTCCTCGGGACGCAGCAGGTAGCCGACGTGGCCTTGCGAGTAGCCGATGACGATCGTCTTGTCGGCACCGACCGGCGACTTCGCGCGAACGAGATCCGCGATCAGCACGCTGACCTCGCCCGGCAACGTGCCGAGCACGTACTCGCCGATCCGCAGCGCGGAGATCGTCGTGCGCGTCGACTCGCAGACCGGGTGCGTCTCGTCGACACCGAAGTCGATGTCGAAGATCGGCTCGAGGATCTCGGCGGCGAGATCGAGCTTGAGGCACGAGCCGTAGGGCAGCACGCCCTCGGTGCCTGGAATCTGCGCAGCCGGGAACATCGGCTCGGCGGTCTCGCACAGGCCGGCGCCGACCTGCGCGTGGAACTCGTCGATCGTGGGGATCAGTGCGCCGCTACCGTCGACGACGACGCCGTCGGGCAGCTGCTCGGGATCGAAGTTGTCGTACCGCACCGTGCCGTCGCGAATCGCGAACGTCTCGGGGAATGGGCCGGTCTCGATCGAGCGCGTGATCATCTCGAGCTCGAGCGAATCCTTCATCACCGTGCCGGCTGCGTCGTACGCGGCCATCAGCGTCGGAATCGCACCGCGACCGTGACCTTCTTCGCTCGTCCACGAGAAGCACGGGTCCGACGACTTGCCCGGCTTGTTGGCGCAATCGAGGCCGCCGTGACCGGCCGGCGAGACGTCGGCGCCGGCACCCTGGAGGTGCAGGATGACGACAGGATCGGCGAACTGCTCCTCGAGTGCGTGCTCGATGCCGCCCGACGCGTCCGCCGAGGCGAACGGGTTGTCTTCGCCGTTGAGGGTGCCGTGCTCGCCGAACACCGGGACGATCGCGATCGGCGAGCCGTCGGTGCGGTCGACGCGGATCAGGAACAGGTGCTCGTCGCCGGCGTTGTCACCGCCCGGCAGCATGTCGTTGTCGCCGCGGCGATCGCGGTTGATGACGTCGTCCATGTCGAACTGCGAATCCGCGAACACGCCGAGCTTGGCGGGCTCGAGTTTGGCGAGCGCTTCGCGGGCCACACCCTCGAAGTCGTCGAGGAACCGCTGGTAGACCAGGTCGCGCATCTGACCGGCGCCGAGCTTGAGCGGACCGTGGCCCGTGAACTGCGCCCAGCCGGAGTGCGAGTGCGAGACCGCGATCATCACCTTGCCGGCAAATTCGACGCCGAGGCGCTGCTCGAGATCGAACACCATGCCTTCGTAGACGAAGATGATGTCGGCCTTGATGATGACGACCGTCTCGCCGCCGGCCTTGAGGGCCAGCGCCTTGACGCGCGGTGCGGTGGTGACGCCGATCGACGGATTGAACGTGCCCGGCAGATCGACCTTGCGCGCATCGACGCTGCCCGCCGAGCTGATGAAGCCGGCGCGACCGGTGTAGCCGCCGAGGGCGGTGCCGATCGGAATGTGAAGAATCCGTTCCGAGGCGCCGGCTTCGAGCGCGCCCGCCGCCACCGTGCCACCCGAGTTCGCGGTGGGTGCGAGCGGCGCGTAATCGCACAGCTCGGTGGTGACCTCGCTGGTGGGTGGAACGTCGTCGTCGTCCCCTCCACACGCAAGAAACGATAGGCAGATCAGCGCGAGTCCCGTGGCACGCATGGGCGGTGGCATAACACGCAACACGGGTGTTACGGCCAACCGAATCTCGTCGGTGTGACGCCCTGCATGTCCGATCGCGCCAGCGAGTTCCGGCCAGGCGTCACTTGCGAGGATCGTAGCCTTCCTTCATGCAGATCTGCGCGTAGGACTCCTTGCCGAGCTGCTCGAAGTAGACCTTGGCCTTCGGGAAATTCCGCGCGCGACACGACGCCAGGTACATCGCGGTCAGGACGTTCTTGCAGCTGCTGATGCTCTCGAAGTAGCTGAGGGCCATCGCGAACTCGCCGTTCCCCATGGCGGTATCGCCCTTGCTGTTGACCGACGCGACGAGTGCGCTGTCGTCGCACGACACCCGCGCTGGCTTCGGGTCGGGGCGGA
>JACCYD010000419.1 GCA_013696695.1 Deltaproteobacteria bacterium
CGAGCGTGGTCGGCTTGGCAGGCTTGGCCGTCGCGACCTGCGTGCCGGGCCTGGCGGCAGCGTCGCTCGGTTTGGTCGTCGCGATCGCGGCGGGTCTCGCCCCAGCGGGTGATGTCGACGCGAGCCCGGTCGCTGGCGTGGTCGATGGAGACGGGAGCGTCGCTCCGGGGGTCCCGGCCGCGCGCAACTCGCCGGTCGAGGGGCTCGGCGTCGTAGCTCGAGGCGGCTGCGGATCCAACGCATCGGAGGGAGGCGATGGGACGGCGACCGGCTGCGGCGGCGACGACGGCTCCGCCGGCGTCATCACCTTCCACACGATCACCGTCGCTGCAACGGCGATGACGGCAAGGCCGCCGACGGCCGCGATCAACATACCGCCGCGCTTCGATCCGGGGGCGGGCTTGACGGCGTCCATCAGCTCGCGCAGCGAGCCGTAGCGATCACGCGGTGCTGCGGCCATCGCCTTGGTGAGTGCGGCGGCGAGCGGCTTGGTCAGTGACGGATGCGGCTTCGGGCCGGTGACGATCGCGTCGAGGCGAACGAGCGCCATCGCCGGGAACGGCCGCACACCGGCGAGCAGCTCCCACGCCATCACGGCCCACGCGAATTGATCGACGCGCGCATCGAGCACCCCGCCGGTCAGCTGCTCGGGCGCGAGATACGCGGGCGTGCCGACGATCGCGTTGGTCGCGGTCCTGAGCGGATCGATCGCCGCCGTCGCGCCTGTCGGATCGACGGGGAGATCGAGACGCGCGAGCCCGAAATCGGTGACCACCGGACGACCGTCGCGCGTGACGAGCACGTTCTCCGGCTTGATGTCGCGATGGATGAGACCGGCGGCGTGCGCGGCGGCGATGCCCTCACCCGCGCCGAGGAGAACGGTGAGGATCTGATCTTGCGACTTGCCGCTGGCCCAGTCGCGCAGCGTGCTGCCGTCGATCAACTCCATCGCGACCCAGACATCGCCCTCGGGGCTCGCCTCGCTCGACTCGGTGCCGACGTCGTACACGTGACAGACGTTGGGATGAGACAGCCGCGCGAGGCTCTGCGCTTCACGCACCAGGCGCGCGCGACCCGCGGCATCCGCGGCGGCGCGATGGACGACCTTGACCGCGACCGGGCGATCGAGCTGCGGATCCCACGCCGCGTAGACGATGCCCATGCCACCCATGCCGAGCACGCGGTCGATCCGATAGCGGCCCAGACGTTTCCCGAGCCGCGCATCGTTGGCCCAGTCGTGTTCGGCATGGTCGGATTCAGGTCCCGGGCCGGAGCCCTTCGCGAAGCTCGCCATGCTCGAACGGCAGTGGCCGCAGCTGCCGACGTGCAGCTCGATCGCCGCTGCGACATCGTCCGACAGGACGCCGGAGGCGAATCCGCGCAGCTGTTCGGAAGGAGGGCAACCCGCCATGCGCGCGAATCCTAATCGATCGGGCCTCGGGCGGCATGGCCATGTTTTCGGCCCGAAGCTCACCACGCGTCAGAACCGTGGGGGCTGCTACAGTGGGGCCGTGTACCGGCTGCTCGCGCTCGACCTCGACGGCACGTTACTGCGGCGGGATCACACCGTCGATCCGCGCGATCGCGACGCCATCCGCGAGCTCCAGCGTGCCGGCGTCACCGTGACGATCGTGACCGGCCGCTTGCAATCGGGCTCGATCGGCGCGGCTACCGCGTGCGACATCACGGGCACGATCGCGTGCCTCGAGGGCAGCCACCTCGTCGAGCTGTCGAGCAACACCACGGTCGCGCACCATCCGATGTCCGCCGAGGTGATCGAGCTGATGCGCGGCGCGATCACCGATCATCGTCTCGCAGGCTTCGTGTTCGACGCCGGCGGCATCCACCACGACGAGGCCGGCGAGCCCTACGCCAAGTACGTCAGCACGTGGTCGCCGAACCTGCGTGTCGTCGAGGAGCACCACGCGTGGCAGACCTCGCCCCTCGCCGCCGTCGCGATCGGCGATCCGGAACCGATCGCGAAGGCGCTCGCGAAGATCCGCGCTCACGCGAACATGTTCTCCGTCAGCTTCGCCGTCAGTGCGTGTCCCGGCAAACATGCCGTGCTCGTGCGCGCTGCAGGGCCGAGCAAAGGCACCGCACTCGCCGAGCTGTGCCGCACCGCGGGGTGCTCCACCGCCGAGGCGGTCGCCGTCGGTGACTGGGTCAACGACGTGCCGATGTTCGAGGTGGCCGGGCGATCGTTCGCGATGGGTACCGCACCCGACGCTGTTCGCGACAAGGCGAGTGATTCGCTCGACGCGATCGCCGGCGACGGCGGTGGCATCGCCGAAGCGATCAAGCGCGCCTGGGGCTAGGCGCTCGCCGCCCGCTCAGAACTTGAGGCCGAGCTCGGGACCGTAGAGCGGCGGGCCGACGTTGAAGTCGAGCACCCGGAACGACGCCTGGAGCACGCCGAACCTCACGCCTGCGCGTGCCGAGTGAGCGCGCACGTCGTCCTCGAACATCAGCTCGTGGAGCTCGCCGACGAGGTTCAGGTCCTTCGACATCCGGTGCTCGATGCGCACGCCGCCGAGGCCGCCCGTGATCGACGAATCGCCCATGACGTCGCCGCTGGTGCGCGCGTTGACGGCGCCGAGCTCGAGGTAGACCTTGGTCGGGCCGCGGTCGTCGATCCGGAAGCCGCCGATGAGCGAGGGCATCGTCATCGTCAGCCGCGAGGTGTTGGCCGAGCTTGCGAGGCCAGTCGGATTCGCCTGGCGCTCGTAGTAGCGCGTGATCGAGCCGCCGAGCCGGAACAGGCCGTCGCGAATCCCGAGCTCGACGGTCCACGACCCCTCGGACTCGTGGACCTTCTGCGCGCCGACATAGGCCTCGAACCTGGCCGGTCCGCCGTTCCAGCGCGGGCGTGGCGGGGGCGAGGACACGACCACACCATCGACGGTGACCGGGACGTAGACCACAGCGACACCACGCTCGTCGCGACGCTCTTCGCGGTCGCGGGTACCACGATGGTCGTTGTTGCCACCGCTTCCTTGCCGCCCGCCACTGCCGCCGCTGTCGCGAATCCCGCCGCTGACCTTGCCGAGTCTGCCTCCTCCGCCACTCCCACCTTCGGTGGTTTCGCCGGCGTAGGCGGTGAGCGGTAACAACAGCGTGAACAGGATGGCGGCGAATCTCATGAATTATCCCGTGAGCATTTCGTATGCCGAGCGAAACCCGCGTGAACTCTTGGAGCTCGTCGAAATCGGGCTCGCGCACTCGCTGCGGAATCTGCAGCGACGTGTGAGTTTGCTGCGTCACCTCTGATGAGATGATGGATGCGGTCACGTGGCGCGCAGCAAGAAGGACTACTTCAAGAACCGCCCGAAGCGCCCGAAGAAGATCGAGGGCCCGGAGAACGCGTTCGGCCTCGCGCGCAAGTTCACGCTCGCGCCGATCGCGGCCGGTGCAGCGGGCGACGCGCTGGGCGATCACCTGATCGAACCGGCCTGGGATGGTCATCGCGTGCTGGCGACCCGGGTTGGCGATTCGGTCCGGCTCGCCGCCGCAGATTTCCGCGACTGGACGCACGCGTTTCCCGCGCCGGTGCGCGCACTCGGCCGGCTGGCAGCGCACTCGGTCGCGATCGACGGCGTGGTCTGTGTGTTCGACGATCGCGGCGCGCCCTCGTTTCCGATGCTGCGCTCGCAGGTCGCGACGAACGCGAGCATCTCGAACGCGGTGATGATCTGCTGGGACCTGCTGTCGATCGACGACGAGGATCTGCGCACCAAGCCGCTCGCCGAGCGACGCGCGCGGCTCGCGGAGCTGCTCGATGGCGCGGGCGGCTCGCTGATGACCTCGCAGCAGCTGGCGGGCTCGCTCGAGCGCGTGCTCGAGGCGGTGGGCAAGCTCGGCATCCGCGGCGTCGTCGCGCGCGCGCTCGCCGGCGACTACACGGCGAAGTGGCACGCGTACTCGACGGGGGATTCGCCGATCGACTGGCAGCGCAGCTTGTCGCCGCCGCCACCGCTGTCGAACGCCGACAAGGTGCTGTACCCGCGCGATGGCATCGCGAAGAAGGATCTCGTCGCGTTCTATCGCGACCTCGCACCGGTCATGATCCCGTACCTGATGGATCGCCCGTGCGTGATCCAGCGCTGGCCCGACGGCATCGACGAGTTCGACTGGTACCAGCATCGGATGCCACCGCGCGCGCCGGACTACCTGCGCGCCGCGTGGGTCGACGGCGTGCGCCGCATCGTGATCGAGAACGCCGATGCGTTGCTGTGGATGGTGAACCAGGCCGGGCTCACCTATCACGTGTTCGCGAGCCGGCTAGGCAGCCTGCCCTCGCCCGACTACGCGATGATCGATCTCGATCCAGGCGACAAGACGACGTGGTGGAGCGACACCATCGAGGTCGCGCTCGCGGTGCGCCGCATCCTCGAGCTGCTCGAGCTACCGAGCGTGGTCAAGACCAGCGGCCAGCGCGGCATCCACATCCTCGTGCCGCTCGCGCCCGGTCACACGTTCGAGCAAGCGGAGCTGTTCGGCCGCGGTGTCTCCGAGTTGTTGCTGAAGCTGATGCCAGACAAGGTCACCGTCGAGAACGAGAAGGACAAGCGGCACGGCAAGCTCCTCCTCGACACCAAGCAGTTCGTCGCCAAGACGCTGGTCGCGCCGTACTCGCTGCGCGCCGCGGACTTCGCCACCGTGTCGACGCCGATCCAGTGGAGCGAGGTCACGCCGACGCTCGACCCGAAGGCATTCAATCTCAAGACGCTGCGGGCGCGGCTCGACAAGCACGGCGACCTCGGCGCGTCGCTGCTCTCCGGCACGACCCAGCTCGCAACCGCGCTCGCACAACTTCGCGGTCAGCGCTGAACCTGCCTATACTGCACACTCGTGTCTCTCTCCGAGTTGCTCGATCTCGTGTTCCGGTGGGTCCACATGATCGCCGGGATCATGTGGATCGGCAACTCGATGCTGTTCAACTGGCTCGATCGCAACCTCGAGAAGTCGAAGGATCTGTCGCGACTCTCGCAGGGCAAGATCTACATGGTGCACTCCGGCGCGTTCTACGACGTCGAGAAGAAGCTCCTCGAGCCCGGTGATCTGCCGAAGCACCTGCACTGGTTCAAGTACCAGAACCTGACGACGTGGCTATCGGGGCTCGCCCTGATGGTCGTCGTCTATTACCTGCACGGCGCGTCGTTCCTCATCGATCCGCGCGTCGCCGAGCTGTCACCGCTCGTCGGCATCACGATCTCGGTGAGTGCGCTGCTCGTCGGCTGGATCGTCTACGACGGCTTGTGGTCGAGCTACGGCGATCGCCATCCCGGCGTCGCGACGGTGCTGTCGATCGCGATGCTGTTCGGATCGATCTACGGCTTCGCGCAGGTGTTCGGCGGGCGCGGTGCGTTCATCCAGACCGGCGTCCTGATCGGGACGCTGATGACCGGCAACGTCTGGATGAGCATCGTGCCGTCGCAACACGCGCTGGTCGCGGCTACCAAGAGTGGTGGCGATCAGGATCCGAAGCTGTCGATCCGCGCCAAGCAGCGCAGCATCCACAACAACTACTTGACGTTCCCGCTGCTGTTCATCATGATCTCGAACCACTTCCCGGCGACGTATCAGCATCACCTCAACTGGTTGATCCTGATCTCGGTGATGGTGGGCGGCGCCGGCATCCGTCACTTCATGAACATTCGCTATCTCGGTGGCGGCCTCGTGCGCCCGCCGGGTGCGGTGCTCGCGCCGGCCGCGGGCATGGCCGGCATCGCGATCGCCGGGATCCTGCTGATCAGTCACATCAAGGTGGAGTCGAAGATCGCGGATTACCCGGTGTCGTACGCGAAGGCCGCCGACATCATGGCGAAGCGCTGCACGCCCTGCCACAGCGCGGCGCCGACCGACGATCAGTTCAAGGTCGCGCCGGTCAACGTGCGCTTCGACAAGCCCGACGAGATCCAGTTGATGTCACCGCGCATCAAGGCGCGCGCGGTCGATAGCGATCAGATGCCGTTCAACAACAAGACGGCGATGACTGCGCAGGAGCGCGCCGAGCTCGGGCGCTGGATCGTCGACGGCGCGAAGCTCCAGTAGCCAGCATGGCGCTGCGCGTTCGCGTGTGCCGGCTCGACGAGGTGGTCCCCGACCAGCTCCAGGGCTTCGTCGTCGACGGCGTGACCTGGCCGGTGATGATCGCGGTCGTCGACGAGCAGCTCGTCGCGTTCCCCGGCGTCTGCCCGCACGACGACGTCTCGCTCGTCGATTACGGCGTGGTCGAGGGCCATCATCTACGCTGTCGCGTGCACGGCTATCGGTTCGACGTGCGCGACGGCCAGTGCGAGCACGCGCCGTTTCTCCACCTGCGGCGCTACAAGATCACGATCGTCGACGGCGAGTTGTGGGTCGACTTGCTGTGACGCGCTTTGGCTTCTGCTTGCTCGCGATCAGCTGATGCGCCTGCGCGACCAGCGCCTCGACCATCGGCCACGGCGGATCGGTGTCGAGCTTCACCGCGATCCAGCCGAGGTGCCCGACGTACGGCGGCCGCCAGATGTGCTCGGGCTCGGCGTCGATCAGCGCACCCTGTGCACCCTCGGGCGCCGGCAGCCAGATGCTGACGTGCTCGCCGCCGTGGTGATGATCGTCGAACTGCGCGAACAGCTTGCCGCCGAGCCGCCAGGTCGGCTCGCCCCACGCGATCTGCTCGGTCGCCTCGGGCTGCGCCAAGCAGACCTCGCGCGCCTTCGCGAGCAGCCGCTTGCTCTCCGCGGTCCGCACCTTCGCGGGATGCGTCGACACGTGCGGCTTCTTCGCCGACGCCTTCGCAGGCCTGCGAACCGTGACTCGTTTCGGCTTCACGCCACCGCATCCTAGCCTGGGTCACCCGTTTGCCGCATATACTGCGCGGCGGTGAGCGAACCGCTCCTTGTCATCCAATCGCGTCGCGTCGTCGTCGATGGCGCGATCAAACCGGCCGCGGTGCACATCCGCGGCAAGCGGATCGAGCGCGTCGCGGATCACGGCGACGTGCCCGCGGGAGCCACGCTCGAAGACTTCGGCGACCTCGCGGTGATGCCCGGCATCGTCGACACCCACGTGCATCTCAACGAGCCCGGCCGCACCGAATGGGAAGGCTTCTCGACGGCCACGCGGGCCGCGGCGATCGGCGGCGTCACCACGCTGGTCGACATGCCGCTCAATTCGATCCCGGCCACCACGACGCGCGAGGCCTTCGCGGCCAAGCGCGCCGCGGCGAACGGCCAGTGCTCCGTCGACGTCGGCTTCTGGGGCGGCGTCGTCCCCGGCAACGCGAGCGAGCTCGCCGGCATGGTGGCCGACGGCGTGCGCGGCTTCAAATGCTTCCTCGTCGACTCCGGCGTCGCCGAGTTCGGCTGGGTCGGCGAACGCGATCTCCGCCCCGCGATGGGCATCCTCGCGAACGAAAAGGTCCCGCTGCTCGTGCACGCCGAGGTGATCGGTCCGATCGACGCGGCAACTGCGAAGCTCGCGACTGCCGACCCTCGCCGCTACGCCACGTACCTCGCGTCGCGTCCACCGGCCGCGGAGGAGCAGGCGATCGCGTTGGTCACCGGCCTGTGCCGTGAGACCGGCGCGCGCACGCACATCGTCCATCACTCCGCCGCGAGTGCACTATCGATGATCGAAGCCGCGCGTGCGCAGGGCCTGCCGCTCACCGCCGAGACGTGCCCGCATTATCTGCACTTCACCGCCGAGTCGATTCCCGACGGTGCCACTGCCTTCAAGTGCTCGCCGCCGATCCGCGATGCCGCGAATCGCGAGGCGCTGTGGAAGGCGCTCGCGAGCGGCATCCTCGATTTCGTCGCGTCGGATCACTCGCCGTGCAGCCCCGCGCTCAAGGCGCTCGAGCAGGGCGATTACATGACCGCGTGGGGCGGCGTCTCCGGCTTGCAGCTCGCGCTGTCGATCACCTGGACCGAAGCGAAAGCGCGCGGCCATTCTCTCGTCGACATCGCGCGCTGGATGAGCGCCAATCCCGCGAAGCTCGCCGGACTGACGGGCACCAAGGGCGCGATCGCCGCCGGCCACCACGCCGATCTGATCGTGTTCGACGACGAGGCCACGTTCACGGTGACGCCGGAGCGCGTGCACCACCGCCACAAGATCACGCCGTATGCCGGTGAGACGCTGACCGGCGTCGTTCGGATGACGTACCTCCGTGGCACGCGCATCGCCGAAGACGGTCGAGCGCTCGCGACCGAGCGAGGACAGCTCCTATGACCACCACCACGACCGAGCTGCCCGCGTCACCGCAGATCAAGTCCGACTTGGTTGTTGCGCGAATTGCGCACCGTGTCCCGTCGCTGGACAGAATCGGCGACTTTCTCGGCGGGAACGTAGGCGAGCAAACGATCGAGCATGACGCGAATGTCGCAGTGTCCGAGATCCGGACAGCACTGCATCACGCGATCACGACCGGAGACCATCCTCTATGACATCACAGTCAGGGGAGAACCTCCCCGCGTTCACCGACCTGCCGGACCTCGCGTGCGACAACGTCGGCGGCTACGCGGTCGACTGCAACGACGACTTCTTCGCGTCGAAGGACAATTTGATTCGCGCGCACGCAGCCGTGTGGGCGGAGCACGAGTATGGCGATCGCGGCAAGATCATGGACGGCTGGGAGACCCGCCGCCGCCGCTTCGATCCCGCCTTCGGCCACCCGTCCCACGATGGCGAGCTGTCGCCGGACGACCTCGCCAATCCGATGGCCGAGGCACACGACTGGTGCGTCGTGCGGCTCGGCCTGCCGGGCACGATCCACGGCATCGTCGTCGACACCGCGTTCTTCCGCGGCAACTACCCCGACTCGTGCGCGATCTATGCGGCGACGATCGCGGATCCACTCGACGTCCGCGGCCTCGCGACGGCGACGTGGACGCCGATCCTCGCGCGCTCGAAGCTACAGGGGCATCACCAGAATGCGTTCGAGATCACTTCCGGACCGGGCGCTCCCGGTCCTCAGCGCTACACGCATGTCCGCCTCGATATCTATCCCGACGGCGGCGTCGCTCGGCTCCGCGTGCACGGCATGCCGGCGCCCGACTGGCCGCGCTTGCGCGAGCTCGGCGGCCCGATCGATCTCGCCGCGCTCGAGCATGGCGCCGTCGTCGAGAGTTGCAGCGACATGTTCTTCGGCTCGCGCAACAACCTCATCAAGCCCGGCAACCCGCCGAACATGTCGGATGGCTGGGAGACGCGGCGCAGGCGCAGCCCCGGCAATGACTGGGCGATCGTTCGCCTCGCGGCGCCGGGCACGATCGATCGCGTGCTGATCGACACCACGCACTTCCGCGGCAACGCACCCGCGCAATGCACGCTCGAGGGGATTCAGGCACTCGAGAAGTCGCCCGACACCGGCTGGCGGACGCTGCTGTCGACGCCACTGCAGCCGCACACCAAGCACGTGTTCGATCTCGACCTCCGCCGGATCGGCGTGGTCTCGCACCTCAAGCTATCGGTGTTCCCGTGCGGCGGCATCGCGCGGCTGCGCGCGTGGGGTAACCCCGAGCCCGCGGACGAGCGCGCTCTCGTCGCGCTCGCAGCGATGTCACCCGCCGACGCGCGCGCAGCATTCCTCAAGTGCTGCGGCTCGACCGCATGGGCCACGGCGATGACGTCGCGACGTCCGTTCGACGACGTGCCAACGCTGCTGCGCACCGCCGAGCGCGTGTGGTGGTCGCTGAACATGGATGCCCATCGCGAAGCGTTCGCGGCGCACCCGAAGATCGGCGCGCCGAAGCCACCCTCTCAGGCCGTCGCCACCGCGGCGTGGGCAGGCGACGAGCAGAAGGCCGCGTCGTCGATCGATCAGGCCACCGCCGACGAGCTCGCGCGCGCGAACGCCGAGTACGAGGCGAAGCACGGCTTCATCTTCATCGTCTGCGCGACCGGTCGCAGTGCCGATGCGATGCTCGCGGACCTCCGCGTGCGCTCGCCACGCTCGACCACCGAGGAGCTGCGCACCGCCGCAGAGGAACAGATCAAGATCACGCGCCTGCGTCTACACAAGCTGATGGGAGAGCTCGGATGATCACCACGCACGTCCTCGATACCGCCATTGGTCGCCCCGCCCGTGGCGTTCCCGTCGAGCTCGAACGCCAGAGCGAATCGGTGTTCGGTGGCTCGACGACCTGGGATCTGGTCGGCGCGGGCGCCACGGATACCGACGGTCGCAACCGCGATCTGACGCCTTCTGGCTCCACCGAGCCAGGCCTCTATCGCATCCGCTTCAACACCGAGTCGTACTTCTCGGCGAACAACGTGAAGGGCTTCTTCCCGGTGGTCGAGATCACGTTCCACATCGAGGACGGCACGCAGCACTACCACGTGCCGCTGCTGCTCTCGCCGTTCGGGTACTCGACCTACCGCGGGAGTTGAGCCCGGGGTCACCCGATCTGCGATACAACGCAGCCGCATGACCGCGCGCACCACCCTGCCCCCCAAGAAGCTGTCCAAGGCCCTCGAGCACGTCCAGTCGGCGCAGGCCAAGGTTGCCAAGCTCTATCCCGGCGATTCCGGCGCTCGCCAGCCGATCCACACGGTGTACGGCGGCGCTCATCTGTTCACGGCCGACACCGCGCGCAAGCTCGGCGAGCTGTCGTTCCGCTCGCTCGATTCCGCTCCGGATCCCGCGCTGTTCGCCGAGGTGGTCGGCATCCAACAGGACCTCGCCGACAAGGTGTACGAGCGCGTCGCCGAGAAGCTGAAGCGCGAGGCGGTCGAGGACTTCCGGATCGACTTCGAGGACGGCTATGGCAATCGCTCCGACGAGGAGGAGGATGGCCACGCCATCACCGCCGCACAACAGGTCGCTACCGGAATGGCTCAGAGCTCACTGCCGCCGTTCCTTGGCATCCGCATCAAGCCGCTGACGCGCGAGCTTGCCGCGCGCTCGCTGCGCACACTCGACATCTTCCTCACCGAGATGCTCGACAAGTCCAACGGACTGCTTCCCGAGAACTTCGTCATCACGTTGCCGAAGATCCTCTCGGTGTCAGATGTCAAAACGCTCGTCGATGTGCTCGACGTGTTCGAGGATCGCTCCGGGCTCGAGGCCGGGGTGCTGCAGCTCGAATTCATGGTCGAGACCACGCAATCGATCTTCGATCCGCGCGGCCGCGTGATCCTGCCGCGGCTTCACGAGGCCGCCCTCGGGCGCCTGCGCGGCGCGCACTTCGGAACCTACGACTACACCGCGAGCTGTGACATCACCGCCTCGCAACAGCGCATGCGCCATCCCGCGTGCGACTTCGCGAAGCACGTGATGAAGGTCGTGTTCGCCGGCACCGGCGTGATGCTGTCCGACGGCGCGACGAACATCATGCCGGTCGGTCCTCACAAGGGGAAAGTCCTCACCGACCAGCAGCGCGACGAGAACCGCGCCGCCGTGCACGTCGCGTGGCGCCTCCACGCCGACGACGTGCGCCACTCGTTGATCAACGGCTTCTACCAGGGCTGGGATCTGCATCCCGCTCAGCTGCCAACCCGCTATGGCGCGGTCTACGGCTTCTTCCTCGAGGGTCTCGCCGCCGCCTCGGAGCGCCTCAAGAACTTCGTCGGCAAGGCCGCGCAAGCCACGCTGGCCGGGGACGTGTTCGACGATGCCGCCACCGGGCAGGGCCTGCTCAACTACTTCTTGCGCGGCATCGCGTGCGGCGCGGTCACCGAGCAGGAAGCACTCGCCACCGGCCTGACGCTCGAAGAAATTCGCGCCAAGTCGTTCGTCAAGATCATGGACTCGCGGCGCGCGAAGCCGAGCTGACCTGGGCGGTGCCAAACCCGCCGCAAGTTCGCGGATCAATACCGGCGTTGCCGGATCGCCGGACGGGCGGCCCGCTAACGGGTTGCGGCGGCCGACCTGCTCGTGTAGACACTAGGGCCTCTCACGGCGGATGTAGTTCAATTGGTAGAGCACCTGGTTGTGGTCCAGGGTGTTGCGGGTTCGAGCCCCGTCATTCGCCCCGCTTCGTGAAACTCTTCGCCGGTAACGGCGACTCCCGGCCCGCGAGATACGCGCGTAGCCGCGGCTCGATCGCGTGCATCGCGCGGCCGCGATGGCTGACCACGTTCTTCGAGGCGTGGTCGAGCTCTGCCATGGTCTCCCCGCTCAGCAGCTGGAACAGCGGGTCGTACCCGAAGCCGCCAGCGCCGCGGGGGGCTTCGAGGATCGTGCCCTCGCACGTGCCATCCGCGGTGATCGTCTCGGCGCCGAGCGGGCCGTGCACGTCGGCGAGGGCGAGCACGCAACGAAAGTGCGCGGAGCGCAACGCGGGCGCGACTCCGGCGAGCGCTTCGAGCAGCTTCTGCTTGTTCGCCTCGGTGCCGGCGCCCGAGTACCGCGCGCTGTGGACACCGGGTGCGCCACCGAGCGCATCGACCTCGAGCCCGCTGTCGTCGGCGAGCGCCGGCCAGCCGGTGATCTCGGAGACCTCGCGCGCCTTCTTGATCGCGTTGCCCGCGAACGTGTCGGCATCCTCGACGGTATCGGGAATCTCGCGGCCGAGCCGCAGTGCTGCCTCGGCGACGTCGATGACTGGCACATCGAGCCCGACGAGCTCGCGCAGCTCGATCAGCTTGCCCGGGTTACGGGTGGCGAACACCAGTGGCATCACGCACCAGCGATCTTGCGTTGCGCGATGGTGAGCTGCTTGATGCCGACGATCGCGAGATCGAGCATCTGGTCGAGCTGCTTGCGATCGAACGTGCCGTGCTCGGCGGTGCCTTGCACCTCGATCAGCGTGCCATCTTCGCTGCCGACCACGTTCATGTCGACGTCGGCCTTGCTGTCCTCGACGTACGGCAGGTCCAGCACGATCTCGCCACCGACGACGCCTACCGAGACCGCGGCGACCGGCGGCTTGAGTGCCGACGCATCCGCGAGCGTGCCCGCCTTGACGAGCTTGTTGATCGCGAGCGCGACCGCGATCCACGCTCCGGTGATCGATGTGACGCGCGTGCCGCCGTCGGCACACAGCACGTCGCAATCGACCGCGATCGTGCGCTCGCCGAGCTTGTCGAGATCGACCGCCGCGCGCAGCGAGCGTCCGATCAGCCGCTGGATCTCCTTGCCGCGACCGCCCGGGTCACGCTTGGTGCGGGTATGCGTCGAGCGCGGCAGCATCGCGTACTCGGCGGTCAGCCAGCCCTTACCCTTGCCCTTCATCCACGAGGGCACGCCTTCCTCGACACTCGCCGCACACAACACCCAGGTGTCGCCGAGCTTGACCAGCGCGGAGCCTTCCGCGTGCTTCTGGTAGTGCGGGATGATCTCGAGAGAGCGGAGTTGATCGGGGCGACGGCCGTCGGGGCGCATGGCGCGCACCCTACTCCATAGCGCCCTAGCCGCCTTCGGCCTTGAGCAGCGTTTTGGCCTGGCTGCGCACCGCCATCGAGTACGCGGTCTGCATCGTCGCGATCTTGAGCTCCTGCTTCGTCATCATCCGCAGGAGCTTCATGATCTGATCGGTGCCGAGCCGCGGGTTCGACAGCAGCGCGCGCCGCACCTCGGGGATTTGAATCCAGGTACCGTTGGCGAGGACGATCTCGAGCAACGGCCGGGGCAACGAGCCCATGCGGGCGATGCGCGCGACCTCCGGTGCGGTGAGCGCCGGATTGCGCAGCAGCGCCTCCCACACGTTCTTGCCGTAGAGCCGCTCGAGCAGCGTGCGCTCGGTGACGGTGCCGCCCTTCGCGCGCTTGATCTGCTCGACCAGCGGCAACCCGCGGAGTCGCTCGTGCAGCGTCTTGTGCTCGCTGCCTTCTTCGCCGTCGGCTGCCTCTGATGCGTCGTCTGCCTCGAGCGCCGCTTCGGGCCCGTCGTCCGTGCGTTCGGCGGGCTCGGCGGTGCCCGTTTCCGGTGCGAGCTCGTGCTCCGCGGATCCGGTCGCGAGTCGCGCGACGTCGGAGGTCGCCGGTTCCGCTGTCGCCGCCTCGGCCGCGGCGGCCACGCCCGCTTCGAGCAGCGCCGCGATCTTCGCGCGCAGGTCTTCGCCGAACCCGATCACCTCGAGGCCGACACCACCGTTGCCATCGACGTAGACCGCCTTCGCCGGCAGCTCGAGCTGACCGCCGTCGTTGAAGACGATGATCTCGCACTGCTCCTGCAGCGTCAGGGTCTTGTCGTTGACGAACAAGCCGCCGATGGTGAGGTCGTTCGCCATCCGGGAGGTCGCCACGAGCTCGAGGTAGATCGTCCGGCTCACCGCCCGATTCTAAGCCGGTTGTGTCAGTCGTCGCGACTGTTGATCAATCGCTCGTCAGGGTCGACAGCGTGCCGGCCAGCTCGCCGGCCGGAGTTCCGGGATCTTCGTGTGCGTACGTGAACGCCGCCTGACGACAGTTGTCGTCGACGCGGCGCAAGCACTTGATGCGAACACGCAGCCACAACGCGGCCTTGTACTCCGCGCCGCCGCGGAACCGGCGAACGTACGCGTCGAGCGTCGATTCGGCGTCGCTGTCGCGACCGAGCTTGAGGTGCTGGTGCACCGCGATGCTGTAGAAGGCCGCCGACGCACCCGGCCCGGTCTTCAGCGACTGCTCCCGCAGGATCGAGATCGCGCGCGTTGCATCGGTCGCGTTGACGGCGATCGCCGGCAGCACGGGCAAGGCCTTGAGCCTGGTCAGCGTGTCCTGCTGCAGCTGCGCGGTCGGCGTGCCTTGCGGCGCCACCGGCAAGCGCGTGATCTCGGGCGTGCCGATATGCTTCTCGCCGCTGCCGCTGGCGATGCCGGTCGTTGGAATGCGCGACTCGGGGACCCTCGACGTGCGGTCGTGCAGCCCGATCTCCTTGCCGGGAACAACCGGAATCACCACGTCGGCCGTGTGATCGACGGCAGCGATCGTGTGGCCGCGCGACGGTCCAGCTTCGGCGAGCGCGATCTTGCCGCGGGTCGTCTGCCACGCCTCGCCCGCCGCGATGCGGGTCTCCTTCTGCGCACGCACGACCTTGACCACACCTTCGGTGACGCGCACGTCGACCTCGCCGGTGCCGTCGTAATCGACCGTGAACTGCGTCCCGACCACGATCACGTCGGTGTCGCCGGCGTGCACGATCAGTGGATCGCGATTACCGCGCTTGCCGACCTCGAGGCCGACCTTGCCGCGCATCATCGAGATCAGCACGCCGGTGCCCGGGCGCGTCACCGTGTATCGCGTGAGCGGATCGCTCGCGATGCGCGCGTCGCCGATGTCGAGCGTCGTCGCGGTGCCATCGTTGTTCACCGTCAGCGGCGCGGCCTCGGCGACCACCGGCGTCTCGCCGCCGCCGCGCAGCCTCCAGCCGACGAGACCGGCACCGGCGATCAGCACCACCGTTGCCAGGGCGAAGCCGACCACCGGCCACCGCGATTCGCGCGGCGCAGCCTTCGCCATCGCATCGCCCGCGCCGGCGACGAT
>JACCYD010000430.1 GCA_013696695.1 Deltaproteobacteria bacterium
GGCGGGCTCGGCCTGATGATGTCGGTGCCGCTCGGCAAGCGCGGCCCGCCGACCAAGTCGCAGGCGCCGGTGATCATGGTGCCGCAGCCCTATCCGGGGCAGTACCCGCCGCAGCCGTATCCCGGGCCGCAGCCGTATCCCGGGCCGCAGCCGTATCCAGCGCCGGCGCCGGCACCGTACCCACCTCCGGCGCCGTACCCGCCGCCCGCGCCGTATCCGCCACCCGCCGCGCCGCCGCAACCCTACTGACGCGTTGCCGTCCTTGCGCGGCTCGTCAGTGTGATCGTACTGACGGCCCGCCGCGAGGTTCGTTTGCCGTCGTTGCGCGGCTCGTCAGTGCAAACGTACTGACGGCCCGGCCGCGAGGTTCGTTTGCCGTCCTTGCGCGGCTCGTCAGTACAAAAGTACTGACGGCCCACGCGAGGGGTTCGTTTGCCGTCTTTGCGCGGCTCGTCAGTACAAAGTGCTGACGGCCACCGCAGGGTTCGCTTGCGGTCGTCGAGCGGCTCGTCAGTACAAAAGTACTGACGGCCCGCGGTGGGGTCTGCTTGCTGGCTCGTCAGTACTAACCGAACCGCCGAGCCTACGGCTCGATCCGGCGCCCGTCGCGAAACACGCCACCGGTCTCCGACGTGGTGACGCCGAACAGCACGCTCGCAGCACCTTCCTCGACGGAGCGCGGCGCGTTGCGGCCGCCCATCTCGGTGCGCACCCAGCCCGGGCACGTCGCGTTGATGCGGATGTTTCGATCGGCGAGCTCGACCGCCCATGGGGCGCGCGAGACGGTGTCGCGCGCGATGATCCGCGTCAGCGCGTTGAGTGCGGCCTTCGACACGCCGTACGCATCGGTGCCCCAGTCCTCGTGATCGCGCAACATGCGGCGCACAGCGTCGATCAGCGCCTCGCGGGTCAGCGCGGGATCCGACAGTAATGCGCGGTGTGCGGCGTCGAGGTTCGCGAGCTCGCCGAGGCCGCTGGTCACGTTCGTGATCGTCGCGCCGTCGCGCAGGAGCGGCAACATGCCGAGCGTGACGCGCAGCGGCCCCATTAGGTTGGTCTGGATCGTCAGCTCCGGGGTCTGACGACCAAAGACACCTGCATTGTTGACCAGCGCGTCGATCCGGATCGCGCCGTCGCGCAGCTTCTGCACCGCTGTCGCGACCGACGCATCGCTGGTGACGTCGAGCTCGACGCCCTTCAGACGACCGCCGGTGTCGCTCCGAAGCCGCGCGGCCGCGGACTCGGCTTTCGCACGATCGCGCCCGGCGATCAGCACGTCCCAGCCGTCGACGGCGAGCACGCGCGCGACCTGCTGGCCGATGCCGCGATTGCCGCCGGTGATCAGCGCGGTCTGCTTCATGGTGCGAGCGTCTCGAGCCGATAGACCTCGGTCGAGCACCCTCTATTGACGAGCGGCGTGGCGACGCGCAGCGGCTTGTAACCGGCCAGCCGCGCCTCGAACACCGGCTGGCCGATCGACTCCAGGATCCACTGGCTGCGGACCTTCGAGATCGGCGTCGTGCCGATCTTGATCTCGAGCAGGATCGGCTTCGCATTCGGATCGTGCTCCCAGGTCGTCCGCCGATCGAGCTCGTCGAACATGCGGTCGCGACGCATCGCGAAGATGTCGGCGCCCGCAGGCTCGGTGGCCAGCACGCACGTCACGTCCGGTGGCTGTGGAGAACACGCGGAGAGGACGAGCAACAGCCAGCGCACGCCGCGAGCGTAGCTCACCAGACGCAGCGATTCGTGACCACGCGCTCGATCGTGACGAACGTGCAGTCGACCGGTGCGAAGCCATCGGGTTGCTGTTCTCGCAGACACAGCCCACACGCGAAGCCGTCGGGGAAGTCCGCGAGCCACGCCGGCCCGGTAGCGTTCGGGCGCTTGAAGATCACCGCGGTGTCGGTGGACAGGCCGATCAGCCGCAGCGTGCCCGGATCGATCTCGCCGTCGGGAAGCGTCGACTGCCCGGGCAACATGCCGACGCTCGCGACGCCGAACCCGCCCTCGTCGAGGGCCTCGTCGAATGGCTCGAACCGGAACTCGAGCGCGAACTCGCTCGGCGTCGCCTGGCCGTCCCCGAACTTGAACGTGTAGGGCTCTGCCGCGCGCACCTCGAACAGACCGATCGTGCTGCCGGACTCGAAGACGTTGTTGACGACGCCGAGCAACGCGAACTCGGGATCGTCCTCGGCGGGGGCGCAGGCGGCGAGGGCGACGAAGGCGAGCACGCGCATGGCCTGATCATACCGGGCGGCCAGCCGATGCATCGGTTACGCTAGTCGACGATGCGGTTTCGTGTGCTCGGTGTCGCACTCCTGCTGGCCAATACCGCGCAGGCGGAGCAGCCGGCGCCCGCACCCAAGGATGCCCCGAAGAAGATCTCGCTCGAGGCACTGCTGTCGCGCACCGATGCCGTCGCCCGCGAGGTCTCGAAGCTGCGCGGCCTGCCGCTCAAGCGCTCGATCCCGAACGAGGTGATCGACAAGGACGAGCTGCGCAAGCGCCTCCTCGCGATCGCGAACGAGGACAAGACCAAGCGCGAGACCGCGGCCGAAGGCTTCGCGCTCGCGCGCTGGGGAATGATCCCGCTGCGCATGGACTACCAGGCGATGCTGATCGACGTGCTCAGCGATCAGATCGCCGGCTACTACGACCCGGATACCAAGAAGCTCACGATCTCGAAGTCCGCCGGCGACGACGGCGACTGGGCCGAGCTGGTACTCGCTCACGAGATCCAGCACGGCCTCCAGGATCAGAACTTCGACCTCAAGAAGTTCGAGGACGTGCCCGACAGCGAAGGCGACGCATCGATCGCGCGCCGCGCGCTGGTCGAAGGCGACGGCATCGCGCTGATGATCGAGATCATGCTCAAACGCCAGGGCATCGCATCGCCGTGGTCGAATCCGGCTGTCGCCGACGCGCTCGAGAAGGCGATGAGCGTGCCTGGTGCAGGCGACTCGCTCGACAAAGCCCCGGTCGCGATTCGCGAGTCGATGATCTTTCCGTACCGCTCCGGCCTGACGTTCGTCGCCGCGCTTCGCCGTCGCCAGCCGTGGAGCGCGGTCGATGCCGCGTTCGCGAAGCCGCCGCGCTCGACCGAACAGATCCTGCATCCCGAACGCTATCTCGCTGATGACAAGCCGGTGCCGATCGCGATCGACGCGCCGGCCTCGCTGCGCGGCTACACGGTGCGGCACTCGACGGTGTGGGGCGAGCTCGGTTTCGGGCTTTACCTCCGCAGCCACGGCATCGATCCGGCGACGGCAACCGGCGCCGCCGAAGGCTGGGGTGGCGATCGCGTGATCGTGCTCGCGCGCGATGGCGAGACTCGTCCCGAGCGGGGCATCGCGATCGCACGCACCGAATGGGACAGCGAGGCCGACGC
>JACCYD010000435.1 GCA_013696695.1 Deltaproteobacteria bacterium
CGCGGGCTCGCGCAGGTGCTCCTGGGCGATCACTCGATCGGCAAGTTCCCGGCGTGGTTCAACGGCATGGACGACCGCTACGTCGGCCCGCTGCCGATGCCGCTCGTGCTGTTTATCGTCCTCGCGATCGTCTTCGGCTTGCTGCTGCACCGCACGACGTTCGGGCGCGTCGTCTACGCGATCGGCACGAACGAGCCGGCGGCGCGGTTTTCCGGGCTGCGCGTCGATCGCGCCAAGCTGTGGGTCTTCGCGCTCTCCGGGTTGATGGCGGGCATCGCCGCCGTCATGATGCTCTCCCGACTGCGCGTTGCGCGATACGATCACGCGCTGGGGATGGAACTGGCCGTCATCACCGCCGTCGTGCTGGGCGGGACCGACATCTTCGGCGGACGCGGCAGCATCTTCGGCACGGCGGCGGCGCTGTTCCTCATCGGCATCGTCAGCCGGGCGATGGGACTGAAACGCATCAGCGCGGAACAACAGCTGGCGGTGACGGGGACGCTGCTGATCGTGGCTGTGGTGCTCGCGAACGTCACGGGGCGTTGGAGCGCCGGACGCAGGCGCCGATCGTGAACCGCGATAGCACGGTGATCCACAGTGGCCCCGGAGCCCGTGACTACGACGAAACCGGAAGAATCCACAATGGAGAATCAACGAATGCGGATCGCATCATGGTGTGGCGTTGCAATGCTTACCGTCTCGATGCTGGCCACGGGCTGCAAACGAGAAGAGGGTGACGAAAGCAGCGCCACCGGCGGCGCCACGTCGCGCGGCGTCGCAGACGGCAAAACCGTCCGCATCGTGTACATCCCCAAGAACGCCGGGAACCCGTACTTCGCCCCCTTCATCGCCGGCATGAAGAAGGCCGCCGACGAGTACGGCGCCGAGTTCGCCGACGTCGCCCCCGCCACCGCCGACGCCACCAGCCAGATCCCTGTCATCAAGGATCAAGTGCAGCTCGGCGTTGATGTCCTCGTCATCTCGCCGAACAGTCCGGATGCGCTCGTGCCGGCGTTGGACGAGGCGCGGGGCAAGGGCGTCCTCGTGATCACCGCCGACTCCGATCTCACCGGCAGCGAGGACCACCGCGACGCAGCCGTGTTCCCCGTCGATCCCAAAGACGTCGGCTTCAGCCAGATCGAAACGCTCGGCAAGCTGATCGACTACAAGGGGAAGTTCGCCATCCTCAGCGCGACGACGGATGCGCCGAATCAGAACCTCTGGATCGGGCACATGAAGGAAGCGCTGAAGGACCCGAAGTACGCCGGCATGCAGCTCGTCGACATCGTCTACGGCGACGATCAGCCGCAGAAGAGCACGACCGAGGCCGAGGCATTGCTCACGAAGCACCCGGACCTGCGCGGCCTGATCGCGCCGACCAGCGTGGGCATCGCCGCTGCCGCCGCGGTGGTGGAGAACGCGAAGAAGGCGGACCAGGTGAAGCTCGTCGGCCTGGGGCTGCCCAGCGAGCTGCGGCGTTACGTGCTCAACGGCACACTGCCCGGCGCGGCGCTATGGAGCCCGTACGACATGGGCTACGTCACGAGTCACCTCGCGGTGCAACTGGCGCAAGGCAAAGTGAAAGCCCAGCCGGGCGCCACGTTCACCGCCGGCACGCTCGGCGAGCGAGAGGTCGGCGCGAAGAACGTCGTCATCGCGGGCAAGCCGCTGGTGTTCACGAAAGAGAACATCGACGACTTCAAATTCTGAAAACGTCGCGAGTGCCGGCGGGTATCAGGACCAGACTCTGTCTGGAAACACGCGGATCGATGCCGTGGCGCTTTTCAGACAGTGTTACGTTCCGCGGCTTTACACGGAAGCGAATGAAGCGACTCGTCGTCACCGCCGTCCTGGGCATTCTCGCCGCCGCGTCGTTCGCGCGTGGGGCCGACGACCCGTTCGCGCAGGGCGTCCGCACGACCGAGCCGCTTGCACCACGGGATCAGGAGAAGACGTTCAAACTCCCGCCCGGCTTCGAGATCACGCTCGTCGCCGCCGATCCCGACATCGCCAAGCCGATGAACCTCGCGTTCGACGCGAAGGGGCGGCTGTGGGTCTCGTCCACGAGCCTTTACCCGTGGCCCGCGAAGTCTCCCGAGGGCAAGCGCGACACGATCAAGGTGATCGAGCTGGGCGACGACGGGCGGGCAACGAAGGTCACGACGTTCGCCGACGGGCTTGATATCCCCATCGGCCTCCTCCCGCTCGGCGACGGCGCGCGCGTGCTCGCGTACGACATCAGCAGTGTCCGCCTCCACGCCGACACCGACGGCGACGGCAAGTCCGACGGGCGGGAACCGCTTTACAGCGGCTTCG
>JACCYD010000482.1 GCA_013696695.1 Deltaproteobacteria bacterium
AACTGGAAGGATCCGACGCACAAGGATCCGACACGGATCTCGCTGACAGCGTTCCCGGTGAGCTCCGATCGCTTCCGCCTCGGATACTCGTTCCGGCTGTCGTGGGGTGGCTCGCCCGAGTACAAGCGGGCGCGGTCGTCCAACCCGGGCGCGAAGCTGCAGTACGACTTCGCGAGGGGCTACGCGTTCGTCGGCGCCAAGAGCGCGGTCGTCGTCGACCCGGCGGATGGCGAGCAGAAGTCAGCGCTCGCGGTGCTCGGTGGTGCGGGTCTCGATCTCGTGCAGCCGTGTGCGGTCGGGTCGCCCGGCTGCAAGGGCAACGACCTCGGCATACGCGCCGAGATCAACGGTGGCTACTTCGATCGCGGCAAGAACGAGCTGCAGGACGTGCAGGATCAGAAGGTCCAGCTGTTCGGCGCCTCGGCCCAGCTGTCGATGTACAAGGGCATGCCGATCCGGAACTCGGTCGACTTCCGGCTGTATCGGTACAACGGCGAGCAGATCAGCGGCTTGTTCGCGCCGGAGAAGTATCCGGGCGGGCTGGCGTGGATCGCGCAGCTCGAAGCGACGGCGATGGGCCAGACGCTCAAGGATCCGGAGAAGACGGGCTCGACCGTCAACCAGATCGGCTACGCCGGCGACCTCAACGTCCGCGTCAAATACAACCGCATCCGGCTACGGCTCGACCTGTCGGTGCGCGACCTCGCGTTCATTCTTCACAGCCAGCCCAGCCTGCCGCCGTACTCCGACTTCCCGGACGACTACGAGCTGGCGCCGAACCTGTTCGGGGCGATCGGCGTCGACAAGAACTGGGGCGACTGGCTGACGCTCGGCGTGATCGCGGGTGTCGAGCTACCGGCCACGCTGACCACGCCGAAGGGCATTCCGGGGCAGGCGATCGGGGCCGGCTCGGGCACGTCGACCGCGGTGATCCGGAACAACAACATCGACACCCTGATCACCATCCTCCCGCCGGGTGAAGATGCGCTGCCGCAGACCGCCGTGAAGTTCACCGCCAAGGTCGACTTCGGGAAGATCTATGCGGCCGTGCTCGAGGTCTTCTACAGCTACGATCCGAATCAGACTCGGTACTCGCGCGTGTGTGAAGATCCCGATAACTGCGCCTTCGCGTACGAGCCGGGCCAGTTCAATCAGCTCGGCGTGAACGCGACGCTGCAAGCGCGTTTCTAGCGCGTTCATTTATTGAAGTGCGTTCGCGGGAGTGCGGTGCTTTTTCGGAAGCGAGGCACTGGCCAGCCGGCGATCAGGGCTAGACTCGAACGGTCCGGTGCGAAGTAGGCATCGGGCCCTATGACGAAGCGAACTGATCACGAAGCCAGCAGCATGATCGGCTTCGCGACTTCATTGGCCAACGATGGCCTGTCGTATCTCGCGGATCTGTTCAGCCGAATCGTGAACAGTCTCAAGCGCATCACCCCGCTCGTCATGGGCGTCGCGTGCCAGTCGCAGACGATGGATCCGCCAGTCGTTCCCGACCCGATTCCGCACGAAGTCGTCAGCGTTCCGGCCGAGGTTCCCGCCGTGGCGCCGAAGCCGATCGGCGACTTCAGCATCACGTTCTATTACGTGGTCACGGAAGACGAAGTCATCGCCAAGCCGGCGAAAAAGCGCGTGCCTCGGGTCGTCGCCGCCAACGACAACCGCGCTGCCACGACCGCAGGGCCGCGGCGCGAAGATACGATCGATGAGAGCGATCCCGAGCTCGCCTCGATCGCGCCACCTGATCAAACCACGCTGTTCGACTCCGCCTGCCAACCGATCTCCGACGTCTCCAATGAGTTTGCTTCGCAGCTCGCGCTGCAAGGAACTGGCAAGCTGCGCGATGGTCGCGTCCTCAACATCTGGGGGCACTGCCGCTGCGAGCACTCACCTTGCTTCAAGGTCACCGCTGCGCAGTGGGGCACGGGTGGCACGGGCCGCCAGCTCCAGCCATTCCGGACGGTCGCGGTCGATCCCAAGATGGTGAAGCTCGGTTCGCTCCTCTACATACCGCTCCTCGAAGGCCGGCAGATGCCCGGTCGCGCCCCGTGGGGTGGCTTCGTGCACGACGGTTGTGTGGTCGCCGATGATGTCGGCGGTGGCATCAAGGGTACCCAGCTCGACCTGTTCGTTGGCAGGCGTGGCTGGTTCCTGGGCATGTCTGGCAAAGAGGGCAGCCACTCGTGGGCACGGTCCGTACCCGTCTACGACGGCACCAAGCTGTGCGAGCGCAAAGGCCGTCACGTGGCCCGTAAAGCCGGCTCGATCTAGCCGCCGTCTAAGCCGCCCTACTAAGGCCAGGTTGCGATCGCGAGCAAGGTTGCAGGCTCGCGCCCGGCCTGCGCACTCACCGCCCCCCACCCAGGTTGTGATCGCGACACGCGGTGATCGCGACACGCGAGATTGCAATCTCGCGTCCGGCGCCTCGGGAAGTGCGTCGGACAAGTGAGCGAGCCGCTACTCGGCGATCGGAGTCGGCGACGTCGACGGCGGTGCCGGCGGAGTCGCTGGCGTGTTCGTCGTCGTGCCGGGCGCGGGCGTTGGGTCATCGACCGCGGTGGTCACCGTTGCGGCGAAGCCGACCATGCCGAGCAGGATCATGGTCAGGCCGATGCCGCTGATCAGACCTGCGCGGGATTTGCAGTCCATCCTCGGCATACCGAGCCCGATGTCCATGTCGCAATCGGCTTGCGTGCTCGAGAACGCGAGCAGACCGATGCCTCCGGCGACGAATCCACCCTCGACGAGCTTCGCGTACGTACGGTGCTTCGGATTGTTCGGGAAGCACGCGCACAGGGCGAGGCAGGTCAACATAGCGATGACGCGCATTGATCGTTTGTACCAGAAGGCGGCGGGCGTCCGCCCGGTTCTCGACGACGATGTCTGTGCTGACAGGCTGTCAACTCGCAGCGCGCGGGTCGCACCTCACGAGCGCGGCAGGAGCGCCGAGGCGACGATCTTCTTGTCTGCCCGTTGCGCGAACGCGACCGCACCGACCGACTTCCACGCGGGGTCGAGGGGGATTTTGATCGTGCCCTGCTTGCCGGCTGGCGCGACCTTGACCAGCTTGCGGACGATCCGGCTATTCGACAGCGTCTCGCCGGAGTTTTCGCCACGCGTGACCTTCACCGTGCGCTCGGTCTCGTAGACCGCGACCAGGACCTCGGCGTCGGTCGGTGCGGTGGTCGTGATCTCGACGGCATCGGCCTTCCACGTTGCGGTTGCCGCCAGCAACGCAGGGCGCGGCGCCTTCGCGATCGCCATGTTGATCTGTCCCGTGCTCGAGCCGACCAAGCCGACGGCACCGCCGATGACGAGCTCGGGCGTGTAAACGCGCGTGTCGTTGAGCGCGCGCGCGTACATGTGTTGACGCTCGGTCCAGGTCTCCGAGGAATACGGATCAGCCCAGCCG
>JACCYD010000571.1 GCA_013696695.1 Deltaproteobacteria bacterium
GTGCTGTCGGTGACGGCGCTGCGGGATGACGACTGCCTCGAGATCGCGGTGGGCAACAATGGCCCGGCGGTACCGGTCGCCGAGCGCGATGCGATCTTCGGTCGCTACTTCCAGGTCGAAGCACGCCGCGCGGCCGCGCGCGCCAATCGCGGCCTCGGTCTCTACTTCTGCAAGCTCGCGGTCGAAGCGCACGGCGGAACCATTCACGTCGAGTCGCGCCCCGGGTTGGGCACCGTGTTCGTGATCCGCCTGCCGGATTGACCATGACCTGGGAGCCCCTCTGGCTGTCGTTCAAGGTCGCGTCGGTGGCGACCCTGGTGACGCTGGTGGCCGGCGTCGGCATCGCGCTGCTGCTGTCGTGGCGAAAGCTGCCGGCGCGCGACTTCTTCGATGCGGTGACGTCGGTGCCGCTGGTGTTGCCGCCGACGGTGCTCGGCTATTACCTGCTCGTCATCGTCGGCAACAACGGCGCGGTCGGTGACACCTGGAAGTGGCTGTTCGACGGCCGCACGATCATCTTCAACTTCGAGGGTGCGGTGCTCGCCGCGGCGGTCGGATCGTTGCCGCTGGTGGTGCGCTCGGTGCGGCTAGGTCTCGAGTCGATCGATCCGAATCTGATCAATGCGGCGCGCACGCTGGGCGCGTCACCGCTTCGCACGCTGTTCACCGTCGTGCTGCCGCTCGCCGCGCCCGGCATCATCGCCGGCTGCATGACCGGGTTCGCGCGCGCGCTCGGCGATTACGGCGCGACGCTGATGGTCGCCGGCTCGCGCATCGACGGTACGCCGACCGCATCGATCTACATCATGGATCAGATGCTCGGCGGCAAGGACGAGAACGTGGTGGCGATGGCCGCGGCGACCACGATCTTCGGTGTCGCGATGCTCTACTTCGCGAACAAGCTCACCCGCAGGTTGCACATCCATCGTGCCTGATCCCGATCCACCCAAGCCCGCAGGCCTCGAGGCCACGCTGCGGCTCGCGCGCGGCGAGTTCACGCTCGACGTCGAGCTGTCGTGCCCGCCGGGCATAACGTGCGTGATGGGACCGTCGGGCTCGGGCAAGAGCACGATCCTCGCGCTGGTCGCCGGGCTCGCGGTGCCGGATCTGGGGCGGATCGTGCTCGGCGATCAGGTGTGGCTCGATCGCGAGAAGGGCATCGCAGTGCCAACGCACAAGCGCCACCTCGCCTACGTGTTTCAGGGCCTCGCGCTGTTTCCGCACATGACGGCGACGCACAACGTGATGTACGGGATGTCGCGCGACAAACCACGCGCCGAGCGGATGGAGCGCGCGCGCGAGCTGCTCGCGAAGGTCGGTGTCGGCCACCTCGGGAGCCGCCGCCCACGCACGTTCTCGGGTGGCGAGGCACAGCGGGTCGCGCTCGCGCGCGCGATCGCGCGCTCGCCGCAGCTGGTGTTGCTCGACGAGCCGTTCTCGGCGCTCGATCGCGACCTGCGCAAGCAGCTGGTCGATCTGGTGCGCAGCCTGGTCGCCGAGCTCGGGGTTCCGCTCGTTCACGTCACGCACTCGGTCGCCGAGGCGCGGATGCTCGGCGATCAGATCATCCGGATCGAGAAGGGCAAGATCGTCGCGCGCGGAAAGGCAAGCGACGTGCTCGCGAACGTGACGTCACTCGACGAGTGATCAGAACTTCGCATCGAGGCAGCTCGCCACGCGAGCGCGATCGCTCTCGTCGGGCAGCGCCGTTCGCATGGTGCAGTCGGTGGTGGTGCAGCGGGTGAGCACGCGGTCGTGCGGGTAATCGACATCCATCTCGAACGAGCGCAACGCGGTGGTGCCGAGGATACCGTCGACCTCGGGCTGGTTCGGGCGCAGCTCCGCGCGCAGCGCCTGCAGCGTCGCGTTGTTGTCGGGAATTACCAGGAGCTCGAGCCCTGCAGGTGGCGCGATCTCGGTGAGCGCGGGAAGGGCGCAAAACCGGTCGCCGTCCTCGCACGGACAGTCGTCGCCGACCACGCAGTTGCGCTCGAGCAGCAGGTGGTGCGCGAAGACGTGGCGGCACGGTGCGCGCGGCGTCGAACCCGAGCGCGCGACCATCGCGAGGTTTGGAATCGTGGCGATGCGTCCTGCGATCGGACCCGACGACAGGAACACCGTCCCCATGGGGAGCACCTCGAGCTCTGGCGCTGTCGGATCGACGAGCCGGTAGCGTTGATAGGCGGCCTCGCCGAGGAGCGATGGGCCGACGCCGGTCGAGATCAACATCAGCGCGTCGGTGCCACGCGCGCTCTGCGGCAGATCCGGATCGGGATTGGCGCCGAGGCAGGTGGGCATCGTGATGCGGCGTCCCGAGAAGCCGAGCTCGGTGCCCGAGATCACGAGCGTGCCACCGCCGCGATACGGCGACGGGTACACCGCGTCACAGACGTCGGCGCGACTCTGCTCGTCGCCCGCGACGTCGGCGAGGAGTGAGATCGTGTCGTCGCCGAGCCGCAACCGGAGCGCGTCGCCGGCGAGTGCATCGGCGCCGATGATCGCCTCGTAGGGACGCTGCAGGCCCGCGGTGCCGACCACGCAGTCCTCGTCGTCGCACGGATGCAACCTGACGACGCGTGCATCGGACAGCTCGGCGCGTGGCAGATCGAGCGTGCCGGTGGAGCGCAGGCCGAGCAGGAGCAAGTCGTCGCTGGTCACCGTGGGCGCGGCGTCGAGCCCCGGATCGATGAGCGTGATCGGCGACAGCGCGTCGAGTACGGCGATCCGATCTTCGCCGCCCTCACGGACGCCGACGATCACGGCACCGCTCGCGGTGTCGACCTTGGTCGGGTAGAGGTCACCCGAAAAATCGTTGGTCACGAAGCTGTCGGTCAGCAGGCTGCAGCCGCCCAGTAGCAGGAGCGCCAGCTGCTTCACCGCGGCTCCATCGGCAGCTCGAACACCGTCGCGGTGCGACCGGCGATCGTCACGGTGCCACCCGGCTCCCACACCGTGCGGTGCAGATAGCCGAGTGCGATCGTCGAGTCACCTTCCGCGATCGACGAAGTGACCTTGCCCGCGTTGGACTTGGTGGCGTGCTCGATCGACGTGCCGGCAACGATCGGCTCGCTGCCCTCGATCAGGAAGCCGCGCAGCGTCCGCGCCGCGTTGCCCTGCGCATGGACGCGGAACACCGGCTCCTGGCCGACGTAGCAGCCCTTGCCGTAATCGAGAAACTTCACGAGTGGCGTCTCGAACGGGAAGTGGTCGTCGTCGACGTCGGCGCCATAGCGCAGGAAGCCGGCGCGGATCCGCAGCCGCTCGACCGCAGGATCTGTGTCGGCGATCGGTTGATCCCCCCCAGCGC
>JACCYD010000589.1 GCA_013696695.1 Deltaproteobacteria bacterium
GCGAAGCTCGCGTTCGACGGCGTCGTCTACGCACCGGAGTTCTTTGCCGGCGAACCGTGCAAGCAGCTGCTCGAGGCGCTGCAACGCGATGGCGTGCGCACGACGAACGTGTCGTCGCGCGAGTTCAGCAAGCTGTCGTACAAGGCCGAGGGCCTGGTCGGGGTCGTGCGTTACACGGCGCCGCCACTGCTGGACGTGCTGCGTTCGCCGCGCGTGCTCGTGCTCGATGGCCTCTCCGATCCGGGAAACATCGGCGCGGTGCTCCGCACGGCAAACGCGTGGGGCCCGGCGGGTGTTGTCGTGGTCGGTGGCGAAGCGAAGCTGTTCCACCCGAAGTGCCTGCGCGCGTCGATGGGCGCGGTGTTTCACACGCCGACCTGCGCGAGCGATCGCGCGGTGGCGATCGCGGCGGTCAGAGGGAGACCGGTGATCGCACTCGCACCCGATGGCGATGCGCGCCTCGACGCGCTGCCGCGAGACGCGATCGTGGTGTTCGGCAACGAGCGCTACGGCGTGCATCCCGCGTGGCACGACGTGACGACGGCGCGCGTCGCGATCCCGATGGCGGGCATGGTCGATTCGCTCAACGTGGCGACGACCGCGGCGATCGTGCTGTGGGAGTCGTTCGCGCGTTGAGCCACCAATTTCTTGCCCGCGCTTGGCAGGTGAGGCATCGACGATGACGATGATCGAGATGCTGATGTTCGCGATGATCCAGTGGGGCGCGATCACCGCGGTGATCGCGCGGTCGAAGAACCGCGACGTGGCGGCCTGGTTCGCCCTCGGTGCGGTGTTGCCTGTGATCGGCCTGCTGATGGCGATCATGGCGGAGGCCAAGCCGCGCGCCTCGTCGGTCGCAACGGCCTAACTACACCGAGTTTCTCGGGGTTACTGCAGGCCTGACAGGGAGCCGTTTTCCCCAATGGGACATTGCAAGCGACCTTTTATCCCGGCATCGTGGCCGGTGGTGGTGAAAGCGATCCTTGTATTCGCAGTGGGCTTGTTCGTCCTCTCATCGGAGGCGGCTGCGCAGCCCAAGAAGCCAACAGCCGACGACATCAAGAAGGCCGAAACGCACTTCGATCGCGGAGAGGAATTCCGGAAGTTCGGCAACTTCGAAGAAGCGATCCGCGAATACCTCGCCGGTTACGAGCTGACCGGTTCCGCCGAGTTCTTGTTCAACGTCGGGCAGGCGTACCGCGAGAAGGGCGATAAGCGGATGGCCGTCGGGTACTACAAGAAGTACCTGACGCTCGATCCGAGCGGCGATGGCGTGCTGTTCGCGAAGTCTCACATCGAGGTGCTCGAGAAGGAGATCCGCGACGAGGAGGCGGCGAGCGCGGCTCGAAAGCAACGAGAGCAGGAGGCCGAGGCAAAGCGCAAGGCGGAAGCCGAAGCGGCGCGAAATGCGTCCGAGCTCACTGCGAAGCGCGAAGCCGACATCGCTGCGAAGACCAAGGTCTCCGAGTCGGAAGGCCGACGCCGAATTACGACGGCGCGCTACCTGCGATTCGGTGGGATCGGCGTCGCCGCGGCCGGTGTGGTGGCTGCGGGCGTCAGTGTCTACTTCGGACGCCGCGCGAGCTCGCTCTCCGACGAAGCATCGCGCGAGGCCATCGAGATGGGTACCTGGACCGACGAGCTCGAGGACAAGGTCGACGACGCGGAGTCAGCCCAGACGAAGATGTACATCCTGCTCGGTAGCGCGGGTGTAGCCGTGATCGGCGGCGGCGTCCTGTATTACGTCGGCACGCGGATGCAGCGCCCAGTCGAGCGCCGCGTGGTGGTGACGCCGGTCCGCGGTGGCATCGGTCTGGCGGTGGGCGGGCGGTTCTGATGCGTCTCCTATGGATCGTCGCCGTCACGGCGGCGTGCGTGAACGTCGATGTTCCAGCCGAGCTGCCATGCAGCCTTGGCGGCGCGTGCCCACCCGGCTTCGTCTGCGACGATCTCGACCTGGTGTGCCGCACTCCGGGCGGTGATTGCGGGGATGGCGTTCGCAATGTCGGTGAACGTTGCGACGATGGCAACCAAGCAGCGGGGGATGGGTGTCATCCCGAGTGCGGCGGTATCGAGGAGTGCGGGGATTCACTCGTCGATCCAGCCGAAGCTTGCGACGACGGCAACGGCACCGAGGGCGACGGTTGCGATACCAACTGCACGGCGACCGCCTGTGGAAACGCCGTCGCGTCCAATGGCGAGGCATGTGACGACGGCAATCTCGCGAGCGGCGATGGCTGCCGAGCCGACTGCCTGAAAGTCGAGTTGTGCTCGGACGGCCTGGTCGACGAAGGCCTCGGGGAGGTCTGCGACGACGGCAATGTCAGCGGCGCTGATGGCTGCCGCGCGGATTGCAAGGGAACAGAGGTGTGCGGCGACGGGTTGCTCGATGTCGACGAGACCTGCGAAGGCGCGACTTGCACCGCGACCTGTGCGCAATCGACCTGCGGTGATGATTCGGCTGCTGCCGGAGAGCTGTGCCTACCGGCGTTGCGCGAATTCATCAAGAACGACGACCCAGTCGGTGCCCGCGACGTCGTCGTCGGCGACATCGACGGCGATGGCAACGTCGACGTGATGTGGCTCGACTTTGCGACGTGGCGCGTGCAGCGCGGCACTGGCAACGGCGCGTTCGCCCCACAAACGACCTTTACAACGGCGATCTTCTCGATGGCTCGTCTCGCCGATCTAGATCTCGACGGCGACCTCGATATCCTGGGCATCAATCAGAGCCTCTCGATCGTCTATCAGCTCAACGCTGGCGACGGCACGTTCGGCGCCGCGGTCGACCTCGCGATCAACGGACAGGTCACAGAGTTCTTGATCGGCGACATCGACGGCGACATCGACAATGATCTCGTCGTCAGCACCTTCGGCATGCAGGTCTTGCGCAACGGTAGCGGGCTGACCTTCACCTCCGAGCCGATCGGAGGGCTGCCTTCGCCGGGTCGTGGTCTCGCGCTCGGACTCGTCAACGACGATCCCCACCTAGACCTGTTGACCGACGAGGAGCAGTCGGGCAGCGAAGGCGCGATCCGACTTAACGATGGCACTGGCGGCTTCCCCACGGCCACCTTCGTCCCACTCGGCGGCCCGACCTTCGAGCGATATGGAGCGCTCGCCGACCTCGACGGTGATGGTGCACAGGACATCGTCTCGCTAACAGACGACCACTTCGCGATCGCTCTCAACACGGGGAACGGCGCGTTCTTAACGGCCAGCATCATTCCCCTCGACTTGTTCTCGATCTTCAGTGCAGGCGCGTTCGAGGTGGCTGACATCGACAACGACCAAGATCTCGACCTCGTTCTCGCCGGCGGGTTCGACATCGCGGTGTTCCGCAACAGCGGCACCGCGACGTTCACACGAGAGAACTACGCCGCGCGTGGGCCGACCAGCGCTCGGCTCGGAGACCTCGACGGCGACGGCGACCTCGACGTCGCGGTCGCCGGCCGCGGCGGTCTCGCCGGAACGTTGGTCTTCAACGAGGGCGGCGAATTCGCCGCTGCGCGCACGTTCGATGTGCTGCGTGGCAAGACCCACGACGTCGTGGTGCCGGGCACCTTCGATGGCGATGCCGACCTCGATCTGGCGTTCGCGAACCTCGAGACCAAGGACATCTCGGTCTTGCTCGGCAATGGTGCGGGCGAGTTCCCTGTCTCGAGACTCGTTGCCATGCCGGGCAACGCGCTGCCGCTGGGGCTCGCCGCGGGAGACCTCGACGGCGACGATGATCTCGACCTTGTCGCAGTCACTGTTTCGAGCGGTGGCGGTAGAGCGTTCCGATTCACGAACAATGGTGCCGCGACGTTCACCTCCTCATCCGCGATCGATCTCGCGCTGACGACGCAGGTCGACGTCGACAAGGCAGCTGGTGTCGCGCTGGGAGATCTCGACGAGGATGGCGACCTCGATCTAGTTGCGGCGATCACGGGCGGCGACCGGATCGCCGTGCTGCTCAATAATGGCAACGGCACGTTCGGTACTTCAATGACGACCGAGATCGATGCCGGTGCCAGCATCGATACAGTCCGTATTGCGATCGGCGATCTCGATGCCGACGGTCATCTCGACGTCGCGGTGTCGAATGACCACCCAGACAATCCCGAGATCATCACCTTCCGAGGCAACGGTGCCGGTGGGCTCACGTTCCTCGCGGTCGAGACGCTGACCATCGATTTCAACGCGCGGTCGCTGATCAGCGACATCGAGCTGGCCGATGTCGACGGCGACGGTGACCTCGACGTGTTCGCGGCGTGCGTCGGCGCGCTTCCGAGCGTGGTCGACGACGCGACGATCACGGTGCTGGTC
>JACCYD010000606.1 GCA_013696695.1 Deltaproteobacteria bacterium
TGCCCGATCTGCTCGCCGAGCTCGAGCGGCTGGTCACCGCGCCTCCCGCCGCGATCGATGTTGCCTATCCGTTCGTGCTCACCGCCGGCGAGCGGCGCTCGTTCACCGCGAACACGATCATCCGCGATCCGCTGTGGCGCAAGAAGGACGCTGGCGGCGCGCTGCGGATCAGTCCGGCCGACGCGACCTCGCTCGGTGTCGCCTCGGGCGATCCGGTGCGGCTCACCACACGGCGCGATTCGGTCGTGGTCGTCGTCGAGGTCACCGACACCATGCAGCTCGGCCACGTCGCGCTGCCCAACGGGCTCGGCCTCGGCTATCCCACGCCAGGCGGCGACCTCACCACCGGCATCGCGCCGAACGAGCTGACCTCCGTCGAGGATCGCGATCCGTTTGTCGGCACGCCGTGGCACAAGCACGTGCCCGCGCGCGTGGAACGCGTCTGACATGGGCAAGTTCTCCGCGACCGTCGTCGAGGATCGAGGCGACGGCCCGGCGCCGCGAAGCACATGCTGCGCCCGCACGTCACCGACATGGTTCTCATGATCGGCTTCAGCTTCTGAGCGGTGCGGTCATTGCAGCACTCGCTGCGTGATCGATCTTCAGTTGCGCGAACGCGCGGGCCACGCGATCGGCCGGCTCTGGGCGCCGTCATCGCACGCCTCGCGCGTCTGCGGCGCGCGCGCATGTTCCACCCCGATGGCCACACGTTCGCGGGTTTCTCGGAGCCGGTCGCGGAGCCCGACGGGCCATACGCGCATCTGGCTGCCGCGCTCACCGGCCGCGTCCTCGCGCGGTGCTCGGCTGCGCTGTGGCGTCACGACTCGTTCGAGCACCTCGACGTGCTCGGCCTCGCACTGAGGTTTCGGCGCGGGCCCGGCGCGCCACTCGATCACGAGCCCGCCGAGGGCGACACCGATCTGCTGACCGCCACGATCCGCAGCCCGCTGACGATGCTGCTGTCACCGCTGTTCACCGACGCGACCGACTTCGCAGGTAATCGATACTGGGCGGTGTCGCCGTTCACGTTCGGCGAGCTTCGCTTCGAGCTCCGGCTGGTGCCGATCGCTCCCCATCAGCCGACCGGCGCGAATCGCACCGAGCGGCTCGCACGCGCGGTCTCGGAAGGTCGCGCCGGCTGGGTGCTCGAGGGTCGCGCTACGCTGCATCTCGAGTGGCACCCGATCGTGCGCGTCGAGCTGGTCTCGGCGGCCGACATCGATCAAGCCGCGCTGCGCTTCGATCCGTTCCGCGGCGTGCTGAACCCCGTCGGCCTCGTGCACGCGATCCGGCGTGCCGCTTACGCCGCGAGCCAGCGCGCGCACCCGGGCAACGAGGTCACGGCCGAAGCACGCAGCCACCCACGATCTCGCCCTTCCACTTCGCGCGCAGCGCGTCCTTGAACTCGACGAGCGGGAACACGCGCGAGACATGCGGCTGGATCCGTCCGGCCTCGACCCACATCAAGAGCTGCGCGACCCGTGCGTCGCGCATCGCCGGATCGTTGACCGCCGAGATCACGGCCGGGCATCCGAGCACGTCGAGGCCCTTCATCATGATGAGGTTTGTCGGCAGGTGGTTGGCCGCGACCTTGCCGCGCGCGACGAATGGCGTCGACGCCCAACCGACGATCAAGAACCGCGCGCCGAACCGCACGCAGCGCAGGCTCTCGAGCGAGATCTCGCCGCCGACGGCGTCGTAGACCACGTCGACGCCGCGGCCCTCGGTGAGGGCCTTCACCTCGTCGCGAAACCCGGTGCTCGACATCACGTGGTCGGCGCCCTCCGCCTTGACGGCCTCGAGCTTCGCGGGTGATCGCCCGGTCGCGATCACGCGCGCACCGACGAGCTTCGCGAGGTGGACCGCCGCCAGCCCGGTCGAGCCCGATGCACCGTGGATCAACACGGTCTCGCCCGCCGCGAGATGACCGCGCGCGATCAAGCAGTGATACGCGGTCTCGTAGTTGCCGAGCAGATTGCAGGCTTGATCGAAGGTGAGCGTGCCCGGAATCCGTCGCACCGCCGCGGCCGGTACCAGCGCATGCGTGGCGAAGCCGCCGGCCCGCTGGTAATCGCCGTGCGAACGCGGCCCGGCAAGAAATGGATCGAGCATCACGCGCTCGCCTTCGGTGAAGCCAGACTCCGCGCCCGCATGCGCGATCGTGCCCGCGTACTCGAGGCCGGGCGTGTACGGCGGCTTCGGCACGTGCTGATACTGGCCGCTCGCCATGATCAGATCGACCCAGCCCACCGCGGCGCTGGCGATCGCGATCACGACCTCGTGCGCTGCCGGCACCGGGACGGCCATCGGCTCGAGCGCGGCGTGCTGTTCGATGGCCTCGAGCGGCGTCTCGCCAAGCACGCCGATCACCACCCGCTGGCCCATCAGACTGCAGCCTACACCGCCGAGATCGTCCGTCGAGCGGATCGGCACGTCGCGCGGGTACGCCACGCCGGGAGCGTCCACAACGCGTAGCGACATTTACGCCCAGTGAGACGGTCCCGACTTTGCACTCATGAGAGAGTCGTTGGAGGCACCGTGGCGCGCAAACCTATCATCCTGGCCGTCGACGATACCCCTGGGAATCTGATCGCTCTCGAAGCAGTCCTCGAACGAGAATTCGACCTCCGGTTTGCCCGCTCCGGACAGGAAGCCATCGACAAGCTGACGACGGCCCCGGACGTCGACGTCATCTTGATGGATCTGCAGATGCCGATCATGGATGGCTTCGAGACCGCCGCCCGCATCAAGGCGCTGCCCGAGTGCGGCGAGATCCCGATCGTGTTCATCACCGCCGTCTACAGCGAAGATCCGCACGTCAAGCGTGGCTATGCGGCCGGCGGGATCGACTACTTCACGAAGCCCTTCGATCCGGATCTGCTTCGCCTCAAGATCGGAATCTACGCGTCGTTTCGCCAGCGCGCCGCCGTCCTGCGAGACCGCGAGATCCAGATCCGAGAGACCGAGGAAATCCTGCGGGCCGGCCGCAAGCTCTCGGCGGTCCTCGAGAGCTTGCCAGTCGGAGTCCTGATCTCGGACGGCGAAGGCCGCGTCTGCCAGGCCAACGAGGAGGTCTCGCGGATCTGCAAATCCGCCGAGCTCATCGAAGCCGACGCGTACGGCAAGGTCCTCGACTGGTGGGACGCGCGCGGTCAGTTGCTCAAGGATCGCGGCGGCCCGGTCGATCGCGCGCTCCAAGGTACGGCCAGCCACAACGAGAGGCTGCAGCTTCGTTGTGTGGATGGTACGGCGAAGTCGGTCTCGGTCTCGGCGTCACCGCTGCGTGGCATCGACAAGCAGATCGTCGGCGCGGTGATCGTCATCCAGGACGTCAGCGAGCCGAAGCGAATCGAGGCGGAGCTCGAAGGCCGGATCACGCGGTTGGTGTCGCTGGGCGTCGAGCTCGAGCAGAGCGTTCGTCGGCCCGAACCTTCGTGAAGACGAGTGAACTGCCTCGCCGGATCACTGCAAGATCGGTCGCGAGAGCTGCACGTCCAAGCGTGGCAGCTCCAGCAACTGGTGCCCGATCCAATCCCAGCGTGTAGACTCGATCGAGCATGACGTCGTACCGAGTGTCGGCCGCCCTCGTCCTGGGAGTCGTTGCGGGCAGCTCGGGAACCGCACGCGCCGAAGATGATAACTACCGCGCCGAGACCGCGGTCGCGGATCTGGTGGGCGGTGGCGCGTTCGCGGCCGGGGTCGAGCTCGGTACCGACACCACGCTCGGCCTCGCGCTGGCCGTCGGTGGCGGCACGGTCGCGGCACTGGGAGCGCCAATCCTGCACGGTGCCCATG
>JACCYD010000617.1 GCA_013696695.1 Deltaproteobacteria bacterium
AGCCCGATCTCCTCGACCAATTCCTCGTCGGAGCTGAGCAGCCTCGGTACAGACGAAGGATTCAGGCTCGGGCTCGGGCTCGGGCTCGAGCTCGAAACACCCGGAGCTTTCGTTCGCTTGCGCTTATCTGATCGGCATTGGCGTTAGAACTCGTTAGCCCGGTCGATCCGATAACCCGACATTCACGTATGTTCGGTTGGTGACGACGACGGGCGCGAGGGGGACACCGCGGTCGAGCGGTTCGGTCGGGTCGACCGCCGCCCAGGAGCGGATTTCGCGCCACCAGGCCGCTGGCGAGATCCTGCGCGCGCGCAGCTTGCTGGTCGTCGCCTGTACGCTGTGGATGGTGGTCGGGCTCGGGCTCGATCTCACGGTGCACTCGTCGATCGGCTCGGGTTCGCTGACCTTCGTGTTGATCGTTCGGTTCGCGACGTCGGCGTTTCACGTCGCGATGATCACGCCGCTGTTTCGCGCGCCGCTGCCGTCGCCGAAGCTTGCCGCGGTGCTGGTCGTCAGCGTGTTTCCGGTCAGCGCGTTCTCGCTGATGCTGATGGCCACGCACATGGGCGGGTTGACCTCGCCGTACGTCAGCGCGGTGTTCGTGGTGTTGATGGGACAGGCGATCGCGTCGCCCGGACCGTGGCATCGCGGCGCTTTCTTCGCGTCGCTCACCGGCTTCTCGTACCCGATCGGGCTGTTGATCGCGACGCGCTTCGACAGCGGGCTCGCCGCGCAGCTCGCGGATCGCCAGGCCGTCGTCACGTTCATCGTCTACACCTCCGTGCTACTCGCCGGCGTGATCGTCGTCGTCTGGGGCGGTCACGTGATGTGGTCGCTGCGCCAGAGCGTGTTCGAGAGCCGCAAGCTCGGCCGCTATCGGCTGCTCAAGCGCATCGGCCAGGGCGGCATGGGCGAGGTGTGGCGCGCCCAGGATCGCGCGCTGCGTCGCAACGTCGCGCTCAAGATCCTGTCTCCCGAGCACGGTCGCAAGCCGTCGCGCGTCGCCCGGTTCGAGCGCGAGATCCAGGCGACCGCCGCGATCACGCATCCAAACGTCGTGCGCATCCACGACTGGGGCGTCACCGACGACGGCGTCTGGTACTACGCGATGGACCTGCTCGAGGGTATGGACCTCGCGACCACCGTCAAGCGGTGCGGGCCTCTGCCGCCAGCGCTCGCCATTCATCTGTTCGTGCCCACCGCGCAGGGCCTCGCGGAAGCACATCGCCACGACATCGTTCATCGCGACGTCAAGCCGGGGAACATGATGGTGATCGCCCCCGATCGCGAGCCGCTTCGCATCGAGCTGCTCGACTTCGGCATCGCGCGGATCGGTGACGATGCGGAGCTGACGATCGCCGGTGCGGTGATGGGCACGCCCGGCTTCATGGCTCCCGAGGTCCTCGCCGGTTCGCCGGGCAGCGCGCGCTCGGATATCTATAGCCTCGCGGCGGCGCTGTACTTCGCGCTCACCGGCAAGTCGCCGCGCGATGCAAAGTTCGTCCCGGTGTCAGAGCTCGTACCGTCGCTGCCCGGCAAGCTCGACGACGTGCTGGTGCGCGCGCTCGACAACGAGCCGACGCGCAGGCAGGTCGTGCGACGAGCTGGCCGACGAGCTCGCCGCGGTGGGCCTGACGTGGGAAGGCAGCTTCACGATCGATCGCGATCATTCGCTGCTCCGATCGCGATCCCACCGTCGATCCCGAGGAAAATGCCACCCGGGCCGACGCGCCGCGCAGCGTTCGCCAAACCCCGTAACGTTTCGGCGCGCGGGGCGTTCTAATTCCTGTGCAAGCCTTCCAGCTCTCGACGACAGATGACACCCGAGGTAAGACCGCACCCGTGGAGCCGCTCTGCCTCGACGATCTCGACGATGCCGCCCTCGACCGGCTGCCGTTCGGCGTCATCTGTCTGCGTCCCGATGGCACGGTGGAGCGGATGAACCGCACCGAGTCCGAGCGCAGCGGCATCCAGCGCTGGCGCGCGATCGGGCGAGATTATTTTCGCGAGGTCGCGGGGATCGATACCGCCCAGCTCGCGGTGCAGATCGACAAGCTCGAGCCCGGTGCGAACGCGCAGGTGTTCCACACGTACCGCGGCTTTCACCGCGCCGACGATGCCGTGATCGACATCTCGCGCTGCGAAGCCGGGCGGGTGTACTTGTGCATCCGCGCCACCACTCGCCAGTAATGGATCGCGGCGGCGAAGCCGAGCACGCCCGCGAACGCGGCGGCTGCGAGCCCCCACTCCTGGAACCGCGACTCCTGTCGCGAATTTAGCGCGAGCACGATCGCGAGCGCGACGAACTGCGCGATCGTCGCGGCCTTACCGAGCGCGTCGGCGTGGAGATCGCGGATCCCGACCCGCCGCGCCAGATAGAAGATCGCGACCGCGATGAGCAGAATCTCGCGGGTCGCGAGGAGAATCAGGACCAATGGATCGACGGTCCGCGACAGCGCGATCACGACAATGAGGACGAACAGCTTGTCGACCACGGGGTCGAGCCAGCCCCCGATATCGGGTCGAGTGTGGCCCCGGCGGCGCAGCCAGCGGGCGAGGTTGCCGTCGAGCGTGTCGGTCAGGGCGGCCAGCCCGACCAGCGCAACTGCCCATAACCCGGTAACCCACCACAACCCGATGGCGATCGGGATGCGAGACAGGGTCAGCAGGTGTGCCGGCCACATCCTTGAACCTTGGGCCACAGATCGCACGTTGCCCAGTCCTGTGTTAGAGCCAACGTCATGCACCGTTTGCTTTTGGTGGTCGCCCTCCTCGGTCCGGCCTGCAAGAAAGACCCTGCCAGCGGACTTCCGGCCTCGAAGGACTGGCAAGGCGGTGAAGGCGGCGAGCCCGCCGCACCGAAGCCATCGATGGGAGGCAAGCCGCAGGGCGCGATCCCACCGGGCGCGGATCCGCACGCGGGTGTTCCCGGCGCCCCTCCGATCGGTGGCGGCGACATGGACGGTGCCGATCCGCATGCAGGCGTTCCCGGCGCCCCGCCCATGGGCGGAGGCGGCGGCGGCGGAGGCGGAATGGGCGGCGGAGGCGATCCACACGGCGGCGCTGCGCCGCAGCCGAACGTCGTGCCGACGCAGACCGCGCCGAAGTCGCTCGACAAGCTGGCCGATGGCCGCTCGGTGCTTGGCCCGTTCACGTTCGTCGCGCCCAAGGAGTGGGCCGAGAAGCCGATCACGTCGAGCATGCGCGCCGCGCAGTACACGTGGTCGGAGAAGTCCGGCGAGCAGGCCGAGCTCATCGTCTATTACTTCGGCGAAGGCGGCGCCGGTGGTGTCGAGGCGAACCTCGAGCGCTGGCTCGGCCAGATCACGCAGGCCAACGGCAAGCCGTCCAAGGACATCGCCAAGATCGAGAAGACCAAGATCGCGGGGCAGGAAGCCACCATCGTCTCGGTCGGTGGCCGGTTGACCACGCAGCAGATGCCCGGCGGCCCGGCGCCCGTCGACCTGCCGGATGCGATGCTGCTCGCCGCGATCGTCAACAGCCCGACCGGCCCGTATTACTTCAAGGCCACCGGCTCCAAGAAGACGGTCGATGCGAACAACGCCAAGTTCCGCGCGATGCTCGCTTCGATGAAGCTCAAGTGAGCTGCCCGATCGTCCAGCGATAATTCCTGGCGCACCCGGTTGTCGCCGCGACGCGCGCGGCGATCATGCCGGTGATGAGGCCTCTCTGTGTCGTGGTCGGGTTGATGCTCGCGGGGCGCGCGGCGCACGCGCAGTCGCCTCGCGCCGGCGGACCCGCGCCAGGTGATGATCCGAGCTCGCGCGTTGCTGTCGAGGGCGCGCTGTCCGGCAACATCGCGCGCGGGTTCGTCGATCGCGAGTTGATCAGCGCGCGCGGCATCCTCCAGGCGTGGAGTGGGCCGCTGGGGTTCTACGTCCAGCCGTACTGGCTGTACGGCCGCGTCGGCACGCCGATGGGCAAGCTCACCACCGATAACGAGGTCTACGTCCGCACCGGCGTGTTCCGCGCGTTGACCGGGCCGCTGTTCGCCTACGGGGTTACCGTCTACGACCGCAGCGTGCGCCGCCAGATCGAGCATCGCAACCTCGCGGGCGCCGGGCTCGGCGTCACGCTGTGGCAATGCAAGGGCAGCTCGCTGCTGTCGTCGGTGGGGGTGCTCCACGAGGTCGCCGATTACGGCGGCAAGCTCGACAAGGCGCCGCTGCTCGAGGATGGCAGAGAGGGCGGCGGCCTTCGCAACACCGCGCGGTGGAGCATCCGGATCTATGGCCGCTACAAGCTCGCCGACGGCAAGCTCAACTTGCTCCACGACCTGATCGTGATCCCGTCGTTTCGCGATCCGAGCGACGACTATCGCGTGCTGTTCTACGGTGCGATCGACGCGCCGATCGCGAAGGGCTTTTCGGCGCGGATCTCCGCCGATGCGACGCGCGAAGGGCTGATCGTCGCCGGCACCAAGCATGACGATCTCGCGATCACGTTCGGCGTCGCGTACAAGAACGAGTGGCCGCCAAAGCCGCCGCCGAAGTGATCACGCCGGCGATTGCGCAGCACGTACGGCAGCAACGACGGACGCGGGCTCGGGAAACTTGCCTGCCGTCTTCTCCGCGACCTTCGCGCTATCCACCCAGACGGTGAATTCTCCCGAGCTCCCGATGACGAGATCCGCAGACACGCCAAGATCCTGCTTCAGCTGAGCTGCCACACGGGCAGCGCGGGGCCGATAGCCTCACGAGTTGCAGTAGCGAATCGTGACCTTCATCTGGCGACCGTAGCATGGAGCGCCGAAGCGTCACCGTGCGTCGACGGCGCGGTTCCGAAGCGGACTCGGTGCGCTAGACGCGGAAATCAGGTCCGTGCCGATGGGCGCTGTGTTTGCACGCGAACGCCGCATATGAAACTGCCATCGATCGTTCTCGCCCTCGCTCTCGTGGTTCCGTCGCTCGCTACTGCGGATGACAAGACCACGCCGAAGACCGGCGACACGACCAAGGACACTGCGAAGAAGAAGCTCGGCGAAACCGAGGCCAAGATTCTCTCGCACCTCCATCACGTGAACTTGATGGAAGTCGACATGGGCAAGCTCGCGCAGCGCCTCGGCACCGCGGCGGTGAAGAAGTACGGCCAGATGCTGGTCACCGATCACTCGACCGCCGACACCAAGCTGCTCGCGTTCGCGAAGAAGCGCGGGCTCGCCCGGCTCCCTGCTGCGAAGGCCGACTCGGACGCCGAGAAGGCCGAGATGAAGAAGCAGATGGAAGAGATGGCCGCGCTCGAGAAGCTCAAGGGCGCAGACTTCGACCGCGAGTACCTGCGGATGATGGTCGAGGGTCACGACAAGGAGCTCGCCGGGACTGCCGGTCATCAGGAGGCGTCAGCCGATGACGAGCTCGACACCCTCCTCGCCGACCGCAAGGTCTCGCTGCAGCGCCACTCGGATAACGCGAAGGAGCTGCAGAAGGGCAACGCGCAGGCGAGCAAGTAACTCCCCTGTCATGTGAGACGCTTGGTGGTGTGACGCCGCGCGGACCGAAGCTGTCCGAAGTCGGCTTGCTGGTCGCGCATCGGACGACGCCGGTGCGCGGCATCCCGCCGAGGTCTGGGTCTACGCGTACTAACCGGCGAGCATCGCCATCAGGCCGGCCTCGTCGATCACGGCGACACCGTTCTTGGTGGCCGCGTCGAGCTTGGTCTTGCCGGTGTCGTCGCCGGCGACCAGGAAGTGCGTCTTCTTGGTGACCGAGCCCGCGACCTTGCCGCCCGCGGCCTCGATCATCTTCTGAACTTCGGCGCGCGGCTTGGTCAGCGTGCCGGTGACGACGAACACCTTGCCGGTGAGCACGCCGTCCGCGGTCGCGATGACTGGCTCCTCGGGATCGACCCCGTTGGCGATCAGCTTGTCGAGGATGGCCGAGATGTACGGCGTGCGGAGGAACTCGTCGACGCTCTGAGCGACCGCCGGGCCGATGCCGTCGATCGCATCGATCTCCGCGATCAGCTCCGCGGAGTCCTTAGCCATCGCCGCCTGCCGGAGCACCGAGAGCCGCCCGTACCTGGCCGCGATCGGTTTCGCGAGCACGGTGCCGACGAGATCGATGCCGAGCGCGGCGAGCAAGCGCGAGAACGTTGCATCGGTCTTCGCCTTCTCGATCGCGACCACGAGCTTCTTCGCGCTCGCCGCGGCGAACCGCTCGAGACCGGCGACTTGCTCGACCTTCAACGTGAACAGATCTGCGATGTCGGCGACCAGGCCGGACAGCACGAGCTGGCGGACCACTTTCTCGCCGAGCCCGTCGATGTTCATCTGCTTGCGCGACGCGAACGACTCGATCCAATCGGTTTGCTGATCGGGGCAATGCTGGTGGTTCGGGCAGATCCACGCCACGCGGCCGGCCTCGCGGAGGAGCTTGGTGCCACAGCACGGGCAGTTCTCCGGCACCGTGAACGCAGGGCCCGGGCCCTTCTCGGTGACCTGCAGGATCTCGGGGATGATCTCGCCGGCCTTGTGCAGCAGCACGCGATCGCCGGGGCCAAGGCCGAGCTGCGCGACGATGTCCCAGTTGTGCACGCTCGCGCGCGACACCGTCGTGCCACTGACCTCGACGGGATCGAGCACTGCCGTCGGCGACACCGCACCGGTGCGCGTGACGCTGAGGTCGAGGCTCCTGAGGATCGTCGTCACCTGACGCGCCGGGAACTTGTACGC
>JACCYD010000654.1 GCA_013696695.1 Deltaproteobacteria bacterium
ATCTTGAGGCCGGCACGCGCGAACAACGCCGAGGTCAGGGGGTAATCGCCGCTGATCGCGAAGTCGATGCCACTGACGGTGGCCTTGCCGTAGTTCTCGCCCTTGGTCATCTGCCCGGTGTTCGAGATCAGCTGGTAACCGACGTCGACGTTGAACACGAGCTTGCCGACGGGGATCTTCACGAACGCGCCTGGCTCGATCATCGTGTAGTTGACGTTCGGCAGATCAGAACCCTCCTGGATCTGGAACGACTGCTTCCCGTATCCGAGCCGGCCACCAACCACCAGCGAGCCGACGGGGTAGCGAAACACGCCGCCGAACTGGACGCGGCTCGAGGCGGTCTTCAGCTTGGTGCCATCGTTTTTCGCGCTCGAGATCAGGAGCGCGCGGTCGTACATCGCCGAGACGCCGATGCCGGTCAGCACGCCCTTGCGCTTGTGGCCGAAGGCGAGCGGGTACGCGGTGATGTCGAGCAGCGCACCGGGCGCCGGCACACCGTTGTAATTGGGCGGCTTGCCCTGACCGGGGCCGGTCGACGCGCCGAGATCGGCGTCGGCCTTCCACGCCAGCCGGCGCGCGTTGAGCGAGAGCCCGACCGTGGCATCGATCGCGCGGTTCGCTGGGGTCAGCGCAGCCGCACCGGTGAGCTTCATGCCCGGCTCGGCCTTCTCGACGATCTCGTCACCGTCTTCGTCGGTCTTCGCCGCCGTCTCCTTCTTGGGGCGCTTGGGCGGGTCGTCGTCTTCTTCATCATCCTTCTTCGGCTTGAGCGCGTCTTCCTCGTCGCCCTTCGCCGGCTTCGCGTCCTTGCCATCCTTCAGCTGACCGCCGCCGAACTTCGACGGCTTAGCGGCAGGCTTCGCGTCTTCATCGTCATCGCCCTTCTTGGGCTTCTTCGCGGGTTTCGCGTCTTCATCGTCATCGCCCTTCTTGGGCTTCTTGGCCGGTTTTGCGTCCTCTTCGTCCTCGCCCTTCTTGGGCTTCTTCGCCGGCTTGGCGTCCTCATCCTCGTCATCGCCCTTCTTGGGCTTCTTCGCGGGCTTCGCATCCTCTTCGTCATCGCCGCCACCCTCGCGAACCGAGTCGAGGTTATCGATCGCATCGATCAGCTCGTCCTTGATGTCGCGCGATGCCTGGCCATCGATGCGCGGGCCATCCGCCTTGGTATCGACCGAGGCCGTCACCGTGCCGTTCTTACCGGCGCGGAGCTTGAGCTTGATCATGTACGAGTCGCGGCGCTTCTGGACCGAGCCCTCGATCACGCCGTCGACCTTCAGCTTCTTCGCGACCTTCTTGATGTTCTTGTCGGTGACCTTGGCAGCCGACAGGTTCTCCGCCGTGCTCTCCCACTTGTCCGTCGAGACCACGGTGTGGCCCTTCTTGACGAGCTTGATCACCGCGGCGTGAAACTTCTCCGCCTTCTCGTCACCCTCGAATGGCAGCACGACCACGCGGCGGCGCTCGGCATCTGCTCGGGTCGCGAATCCCGCAACGAGCAGCACGGTGCCGAGGGCAAGGAGCAGCCTATTTTTCGAAGCTGTCGATCTCGAACTCGGCATGGCCTGCTCCCTGTTTGGTGTCGCCGCTGCTCGGCGACCAGCCAGCCTCGCGGCCAGCCGAAACGCCTCGAAAAAGAAGTGCGAAATCGGAGGGGCTGCTCGAGTTTTTGACGGCCTCCTCGTAAGTGACGAGCCGCTGCTTTACGAGATTTGCGAGCGCCTGGTCGAACGTGATCATGCCGTATGGGTGCAGACCCTCGGCGATCGCGTTCTTGATCTCGCGCGTGCGAGTGGGCTCTTCGATCATCTCGCGTACGCGCTCGGTGTTGATCATCACCTCGAGCGCCGGGACCATGCCCTTGCCATCTGCACGCGGCAGCAGGCGCTGAGAGATCACGCCTTTGAGGGTGGCGGCCAGCGAGAGTCGCGCTTGTTGCTGCTGATGAGTCGGGAACATCGCGATCACGCGGTTGACCGTCTCGGTGGCATCGACCGTGTGCAACGTCGACAGCACGAGGTGCCCCGTCTCGGCGGCGGTCATCGCGATCTGCGCAGTCTCGGAATCGCGTGTCTCGCCGACGAGGATCACGTCCGGATCTTGACGCAAGGCCGCACGAAGCGCCCGCGTGAAGTTCATGGTGTCGAAGCCGATCTCGCGCTGATTGAGCACCGACCGCTTGTCCCGGAACGTGTACTCGATCGGGTCCTCGATCGTGACGATGTGATAGGCGTGCTGCTGGTTGATGT
>JACCYD010000721.1 GCA_013696695.1 Deltaproteobacteria bacterium
AGACCGACTGCGGAACCATCGCCGCTGCACGCGGCCGCGATCATCGCGCGTAGGCGCACGCTCGCCGCACCAGCGATCGCGAACACCGCGAGCACTCCCGCCGCACAGGCCGCCGCGCCGACGAGCAGCGGGCTCGCGGCCGACAGGCCTGCACGCCGAGCGAGTGCGCGCCTGCGTGGAGATGGCGGGAACGGGCGATCGTCGGCCAAGCGGACCGATGCTACCGTGCGCGCATGACGGCCTCGCCTACGCAGCGGAAGGTTCGAAAGGCAGTGATCCCGGCGGCCGGGCTGGGAACGCGGTTCCTGCCGGCCACCAAGGCAATCCCGAAGGAGATGTTGCCGATCGTCGACATTCCCACGATCCAGCTAGTGATCGATGAAGCGGTGCGCGCCGGCGTGACCGACGTCGTCGTGATCAACGGCCGCAACAAGCACGCGATCGAGGATCACTTCGATCACGCGTGGGAGCTCGAGCGCACGCTGCGCGATCGCGGCAAGGTCGAAGAGGCCGATGCGGTGACCGCGGTGTCGACGATGGTGCGCCTGATCTCGGTGCGCCAGAAGCAGCCGCTCGGCCTCGGCCACGCGGTGCTGTGCGCCCGCGAGGCGATCGGCGAGGAGTCGTTCGCGGTGCTGCTCGGCGACGATCTGATCGACAACGACGCGGATCCGGGCATCGGTCAGCTGATCCGCGTGCACGAGCAGACGGGCGCCGGGGCGGTGGCGATCGTCGAGGTGCCACCGGGCAAGGAGCACATGTACGGCATCGTGGCCGGCGAGCGCGATGCGACCGGTCACCTCCGCATCACCGACATGATCGAGAAGCCCAAGGCCGGCACGGCACCGAGCCGATGGGCGATCGTCGGCCGCTACGTGTTGCCACCTGCGATCTGGAATCACCTCGCCACGACGAAGCCGGGCGCCGGCGGCGAGATCCAGCTGACGGATGCACTTCACAAGTTGATCGGATCGAAGGAGGGGCTGTACGGCGTCGAGGTCGCGGGGACGCGCCACGACGCCGGCGACAAGCTCGGCTACCTGCGTGCGAATCTCTCCTACGCCCTGAAACGGCCGGAGCTTCGCGACGCGGTTCGCGCGCTCTGCAGAGAGCTCGCAGAGTAATCGGCACGCCGTTCGCTCCGCGTCGGAGCATGCGTTTACGAGCAATTGTCGCAATTCTTGGGGCCGCTGCCGCAGCGGTGATCGCGGGGCAGCTGATCCAGCGTCGCCGGCTCGCTGCCAAAGCGCAGCCGCAACCCTTCGACCAGGAGCCGATCGACGCGATCCTCGTCGTCGAGGACTTCACGGACCTCGGTGAGATCTACGATCTCAACGAGATGCCGGGCGGCATCCCAGCGCAGGCCGTTGCTGCCTACGACGACCGCGCACAGGCGCACGGCGAGACCTGGACCGAGGCACTTCAGGAACAGGCGATCGAGCTCGGCCCCGAGCTCGAGCACGTGCTGGTGTTCCTCGATGAGACCGAGCTCGAGCTCGATGTCGACCCGACCGACGACCGGCCGATTGCCGATCTGGGTTCGGGCGGACCGCGTGGCGCGTGAGGTGCGCGCGACGCGAGCGTTCGAGGGCCGCGTGACCGATATCGGCATCTCGAGCAGCCGCCGGGTATTCCCCGTCGAGCGCTGAGCGGTCAGAGGGACGTGGTACGGCTCGGGGATGGCCCGGCCGCTGCGATCTGCTGGGCCCCCCGCGAAGGCGGAGGGGTCGCTTGCGCCCGGCGCCCGTGTAGAGGGTGTGCACGTCGAGGTCGCCGTCACGCTGCCGGTGACCAACCGGTACACGTATAGCGTCCCACCGGCGCTCGTCGGGCGCGCGGTGATCGGAAGCCGCGTGCTGGTGCGGTTCGGGCAGAAGAAGGTCACCGGGGTGGTGGTGCGCGAGCGGGTCGAGGCGCCTTCCGGGATCACGCCGGTCGATGTCTCCGAGGTGCTCGATGACACGCCGGCTCTGCCGGTCGATCTCGTCGAGCTCTGCTTGTGGGTCGCCGATTACTACGAGGCCCCGCTCGGCGAGGTCATGCGCGCGGCGCTGCCGGCGGGGAGCGGCGAGAGCGCGCGTAACGTCGTCGCGTTGACCGAGGCCGGTCGAGCAGCGGCGAACGGGATTGGCGGTGCGCTGCCGTCGAAGCAGCGCATGCTGCTCGCGAAGCTGGTCGGCAAGGCCGTTCCGATGAGCGCGTTCAAGGCCGCCGAGAAGCCGGTGATCACCGCGCTGGTCACCGATGGGCTGGTCGAGACCGGCGAGCTTCGGGACAAGGTCCGCGTGCGGCTCAAGCGCGAGCGCATCGTCAAGCTCGCGGTGCCGATCACCGAGGCGCGCGAGGCAGCGGGGCGGTCGCCGAAGCGGTACGCGGTCGTCGAAGCCCTGGCCGCCGTGAAGGCTGGCGAGTGGCTCGCGGTCGAGGAGCTCGCGAACCGGGTCGCCGGCTCGAAGCCATTGCTGCGCGCACTCGAGAAGGACGGGCTGGTGGCGCTCGGCGATCGCGAGATGCCGCTCGATGCAGCGCAGACCGGCGAGTCGTTGGCGAGCGAGGTCCAGCCTCCACCG
>JACCYD010000723.1 GCA_013696695.1 Deltaproteobacteria bacterium
GAATTGCGCCGGGCGCTGGCGATCGATCTGATCGAGCGCGGCTGGCGGCGCGACCTCGCGCACGAGGATGACGAGCTGATCGTGGGGGGTGACCTGCGTGGCGTGGCGATCGCCCGACGGGAACCGCAGCATCACGGCCTGGTTCGACGTCAGCACCGCGCCGGTGGCTCCGAACTTTTCGATCGATCGCAGATAGACGTCGAGCTTCGACATCAGCTGGCCTCCCCGAGCTCTGCCACGGTGGCGATCTGCGACTTCGAGATCAGCAGCTGCTCGCTCGCGGTCCACAACCGCACGAACTGCCGCGCCGAGTTGAGGTGATCGATCGCGCGGGGATGCGCCGCCGGCGAGTTATCGAGGAGCAGCCCCTCGAACCGCGTGCCCTGCACGAGCAGCACCTCGACGCGATGCTGGCGATCGTAGAGCACCAGCTCGGCCTCGGCCGTGGGCGGCGGTGTCTCGGTGTCGCCGGGGATCGCGACGTAGACGATCGCGCTCTTCGCGATCAACCGCACGCGATCGCCGCTGCGGAACGGTACGAACTGCACGCTCGATTCGAGCAGCTCCGCCAGCGCGTCCAACAACAGGCGCTGCGAGGCCTCCTCGGTGAGGAACAGCTCGCCGCGCTCGTACCAGGTGTCGTGCGGCCCGACGGCGAGCTGCACCGACACCGCTACCGTCGGAAGACGCAGCTCGTCGGCTGACATGGCAGCCAGCCTACACGACCTGCCCGGATGACGAGGGTTAGCCGTCGGTACGTCGGCGGCGATTTTTCGTCGCTGACCTCGCGCGACCCAGTGCTAGGTTCTCGTCATGACCCGGGCGACGAAGATCCTGGCCGCGACGACGGCGGTCGGCTTCGCGACCTCGATCTGGCTGTACCTCGACAATCGCTCGCTGCGCGGCGATCGGGACGAGCGCCCGGCCGCGGTCGAGCCCGCGAAGGCCACCGAGCCCGTCGCCAAGCTCGGTGAGCGCCTCGACAAGCCCCAGCTCGACGGCGCGAAATCGGCGACGCCCACGCCCTCGCTGCCGTCGACCAAGGACGAATCACGCCTCGAGCGCCGCGCGCGCAACACCGAGGAGCTCGGCCTCAAGTTCGGCCGGCTCGACGGCGAGACCGAAGAGGAGTATCGCGCGCGCGTCCTGCCCTTGATCAGCCTCGGCCTCGTCGCGCCGCGCATGCGCCTCACCGAGATGCGCAAGCAAGCCGAAGTCCAGGCCAAGATCACCCCGGCGCAATCGGCGCAGCTCGACAAGGCCTTCGAGAAGGTCTACGACGACGTCCTCGACTACACGAACAAGGCGATCGGTGATGGCCAGCTGTCGCCGTACGAACGCAACGTCGCGGGCTGGCTCGACTACGCCGGTGGCCTCGGCGGCATCCTGACCGGCGCGAACTCGCAGATCGGCAAGATCCTCGATCCCACGCAGGTCAAGGCACTCGCAGAGTCCGGCTTCGAGTGGGGCGAGTACCTCGGCGTCAACGCGCCGTGGGAGAGCCTGAAGCCACCCCCACCCCGCCCGAAGTGAACGTCCGCAGCGGTCACTCGCCGCAGGTCAGCCGCGCGAACGCCGGACCGCGATCATCGAGCACGCCATTGGCGTGCTGACCGTTGCGAGCGTTGCCCCAGCACGACACCGTGCCGTCGCCGAGCAGCGCGCACACGTGGTCGCTGCCGGGCGCGACCTCGACGACACCGGACAGGCCCGGCACCGACGTCGGGAACGCGAAGTTGTACGTGCCGTCACCGACCTGACCGAGGTTGTTCTGCCCCCAGCACGAGATCGTGTCGTCGGTCTTGAGGGCGCAGCTGATCGAGAACCCGATCGCGAGCTGCTTCGCGTTGCTGATGTTGTCGACCTGGGCGGCGGCGTCGTTCGAGCACTGCGCCGCCGTCGATGCGCCGAGGATGTTCGGACAGGAAGAGCCCCGGCGTTTGCGGCGGCCCGAACCTCGCCTCGACCGCGACGTCGCTGTAGACCGCGCTGACCACCGAGACCGGCGTGCTCACCAACGGCGTGCCGTGACCGACCGACGGACCGAGATCCTCGAACAGATCGTACGAGCCGCCGGCACGCGCGACCCTGATCAGCTGGCGTTGATCGCGCAGGCGAACCTCGAACGCGGCGTTGATGACGTCGCTGAGCTCCGACGACGACATCGGCCCGCCGAGCGGCGCCAGCGAGCGGTTGAGATCTTCCCCGAGCGCGCGGGCCGAGGGGTGGCGATCGTCGCGGTTGCGCGACAACGCCTTCGCGATCACCGCGCTGAGTTGCGGTGGCACGTCGGGTCGCAGCTCGCTGACCTCGGGGATCGGTTCCTGCGTGATCGCCTGGAACGTCAGGAAGTCGGTCTCGCGCTTGAACAGGTGCCGGCGCCCGAACATCTCCCACAGCACGATGCCCAGCGCGAACACGTCGGTGCGGCGATCGAGCTTCTCGCCGCGCAGCTGCTCGGGTGCCATGTACGCGTACGTGCCTTTGACCGAGCCGGTCGACGTGCGCACCGAGGCGTCCTGGACCTTGGCGATGCCGAAGTCGAGCACCTTGACCACGCCGTCGACGGTCACGAACAGGTTGTTCGCCGACACGTCGCGGTGCACCACCTCCATCAGCTGACCGTCGCCGCGCTTCAGCTGGTGAGCGTGATGGAGCCCTTCGCATGCCTGCGCGCCGAGCGACGCGACGAGCCGCGCATCGGGCGGTGAGGGATACATGTCGCGCCGCCGGAAACACGAGAACGGAACGCCCTCGAGGTACTCCATCGCGATGAAGTACCGACCGTCGATCTCGCCGAGCTCGAATACCTGGCAGACGTTGTGATGCGAGATCTGTGCGGCGATCTTCGCCTCCGAAAGAAACATCCCGACGAGATCTTGATCCGTCGCGAGGTGCGGAAGGATGCGCTTGACGACGACGAGCTTCTCGAACCCGGCGGCTCCGGACAGCCGCGCGAGAAAAATCTCGGCCATCCCACCAGTCGCCAGCTTGGCGACCAGCGAGTATTTGCCGAAGGAATTCACAGCAGGCGGGGGGCGCCCATCCGGGAATCTTAACCGGTTCCGCGGCGCTTCGCCTTGTTGGCCCTCACAGGCCGATCCAGTAGTTGGCCTTGACCATCACGATGTCCTCGGCGTCGGCGCGTCCGAGATCCCCGAGATCACGGCCAAGTCGGAGGGTACCGCTGTCCGTCACGGCGGTCTGGCCGTGGCTCCAGATCGCGAAGATCGACGACCCGGGGCGGTACTCCCACCTCATCACCACGTTCGACCGCACCTGCGCGAAGTTGAAATCGGGGCGGCCGAACGAGAACGTGCCTCCGTTCATCGCGGTGAACACGCCGTCCATTAGCTGCAAGTTGGCCAGCGGGTCGAAACGATCCTCGAAGCGTGCCGCACCCGAGTCGGTGACGTCCTTGAAGTCGCGGTAGCGACCCGCGGCGACGAACGGTTGGGCGTACGCCTGCAAGCTGAGGCGCGGCGAGAACGTCCAGTTCACCCGCAGGGTCATCGACACCGTGTTCTGATCGATCCTGGCGAACACGTAGTGCGGCGTGCCGGCGGCATCGGCCGCTTCCTCGACGTATTGCATGGCCTCGTCGCGCCGCGACCACCCGAAGCCGATCGAAAGATCGATGTTCGAGCGCGCCTGCACCGTGACGCCGGCTTCGAGCCCGATGTCACCCGAGTCGGAGGTCCAGTCGCGACCACCGAACATGCCGAAATTCGCCCACACCTTCTTGCGGGTGTCGGTGGTGACGAATGCGTTGCCGTTGTAGCGAGGATTGACGCGCAACGACGGGCCGCCGCGCAGCGCACCTCGGTCCCAGATGGCGTGGTAGTAGCCGCCGCCGGCGCTGAAGTCCAGTAGTTCGCGAGCTGGACGTTCGTGCGGCCCTCGATGCCGACGTCGGTGAGGCGCGGCTCGGCGGTCTGCACCCAGAACGTGGTGAGGTTCATGCTGTAGTTGAGGACGTGGTCGCTCGGTGCCTCGTCGTGGTACTGGCCGTAGAACGACGAGATCAACAGATCGGAGTTGCGCTGGAAGCCAGCGTCGTTGAGCTCGAGGCCGGGGGTGGTGATGCCGCCCGCGGTGCCGTATCGCCAGTGCTTGGTGTTGCCGCTCTGGCCGAACGACCACGACGCGGCGCCACCGACGAGGCTGGTGCGTTCGGGATCGAACCGAAACGTGTCGGGCCGTTGAAACAGATGGCGCTGCGAGAGCTGAGTCTGCGCGATCGCCGCCTCGGTGCCGTGGACGAGGCTCCCGAGCAAGCTGAGCTGGAGCTCCCATGCGTTGTTCTTCGCGAACCGATGCGAGAGCTGTGAGCCGGCGGTGTACGCCTGATCGTGGAACAGATCCGCGAGCCCGGTGTCCGCGAGCGAGCGATTGACCGCGGTGCCCGACAGGCCGAGCGAGGTCTTGCCTTTGCGCCAGTCGCGCTTGACGCGGGCGATCATGTAGTTCGTCAGCGGCGCCACGATCGGTTCCTGACGCTCGCCATCGGCGTCGACGATCGTCGCTGTCTCCTGCCCCGTCACCGCGTCGAGCACGCCGACCGACCAGCCACGCGACTTGCCGGTCACCTTCGCAGCGCCGTAGATCGTGGTCGCCGTCGGTTGCTGGAGATACTGATAGTCGGGCGGCTCGACCGTCGGCGCCGCGCCGATGCGACGCGTGTAGAACGCGCCTTCGGTACCGTTGTTGACGTCCGCCGGGATGCGAAACAAGTCGCCGCCCTCGAGGAAGAACGGGCGCCGCTCGGCGAAGAAC
>JACCYD010000726.1 GCA_013696695.1 Deltaproteobacteria bacterium
AGTTCCGGCAGTCGTACGCGCAGAACGTGCTGCTGCACTCGATCGAGGTGGGGTACCTCAGCGGCCTGATCGCCGCCGAGCTCGGCGCGAACGTCAAGCTCGCGCGACGCGCCGGCCTGCTCCACGACATCGGCAAGGCGGCCGATCACGAGCAAGAAGGGCCACACGCCGAGGTCAGCGCGCAGATCGCGCGCAAACACGGCGAGTCTCCGAAGGTGTGTCAGGCGATCGCCTCGCACCATGGTGATGAAGGTGGCGGACCGCCGCCGATGGCCGTGCTCGATCACGTCGTCGCCGCCGCGAACTCGCTGAGCGCAGCGCGGCCGGGTGCGCGTCGCGAGCAGCTCGCGAGCTACATCAAGCGGCTCGATGACCTCGAGGCGATCTGCAAGCGGTTCGGCGGTGTCGAGCGTGCGTATGCGCTGCAGGCCGGCCGCGAGATCCGCGTGATGGTGATGAACGATCAGGTCGACGACGCCCAGGCGATCGTGATGTCGAAGGAGATCGCCCGCGCGATCGAGAACGAAGCGACGTATCCCGGTCAGGTCCGCGTGGTCGTGGTGCGCGAGACGCGCGCCTCCGACTACGCGCGCTAGCTCGCGCGGGCGAGGCTGCGCACTTCGCGCTGGATCTCGCTGAGCACGGCAGCTGGCACCGTCGGCTCGGCGAAGAACGCCACACCCTCGAGCGTCTGCGTCGGCTCTTCCGTCGGATTGCCCAGATAGATGCCCGGCGCGAAGGCGAGCTCCGCGGACCACCCCACCCCTGCTCGCTCGATCGTGTAGTAGCGCCCGCCTTGCGGTGACTCGCCACGCCGCCAGCCTCGGCGCTGCAGCTCGAGCAAGCCCGCGGTGCGAACCAGCTTGCCGATCCAGCCCGCGAGCACGAGCGAGACGACCGCGGCGTTATCGGCGGAGAACACGTCGCGCGACAGCTGTGCGACGGGTTGTCCCGGGAACCGCTTCGTCCAGGCGGCGCGGGCTTCGGCGGTCAGCTCGACGGGATGCACGACCCCGTACTTCGCCTCGATCGCGAGCTCGATCGGCGCGCCCGCTAGATCGACGGGGCCATCCGCTGCGATCGCGAACGCTCGCTCGAGCACGCCGTCGCGATACGCACCCCACACCAGCGAGCGCGCGAGATTTCGAATCAGCGAGTGCATCAAGTAGATCTCGCTGAAGTGCGCGTACGGCATGCGGTGACCATCGGCCATCATCTGCTCGAGGCGAGCGGTCTGAGAGCGCGCCACCGTCTTGCACGTCTTCTCCAGCGCGCGCCAGCGTGCGGCTTCGTCGGCATCGCGCGGCTTGCCGACGATCGAACCGTCCGCCGCGACCAACGTCGGCACCAGCTGCTCGTCGATCTCCGCGCGCAAGTCGCCAAACGTCAGGTCCGCTTCGGAGAGCTCCGGTACCAGCCGATCGGCGAGCTCGTCCGCGGCGAGCCCGAGCGAGGCGGCCATGCTCTCGAACACGGTCTCGGCGCGAGCCCGCAGCGCCTTCGACTGCACCTTGTTCGCGATCTCGTAGATCTCGATCAGGCCGGTCTGCGTGCCCATCGCGGCGAGCGTCTCCACCGCTTCCTGCGCGCGTGCCGAGTTGCCGCCGGGTGCCCAGTCGCGTGCGAGTCGGCCGAGTGCGCGCGCGTGATCGTCGTCGGGAAACCGCCCCACCGCGTACATCGCCCATTTGTGTTTCGGCGGCGCGCCGGCGAACAGCCACTGGCGGAACAAGCTCCACGCGAACAGCGCGAGCGACTCGTCGGTGTAACGCCCGGCTGCCGCGTCGAGCGCGGGCATCCCACCCGGCAGCGTGGCTGCGATCAGCTGGACGAATTCGCCGAGCCCCGCACCCTGCAGCGCCGCCGTGCGCCCCCTCTCGATCGGCCGCGGCAATCGCGTGACGTCGACGAAGTCGGGCAGCTTCGGTGCACGTGCCGGCAGCGTCGGGGCACCTGCTGCGGTCAGCTCTGCCGCCGCCGCACCCGCACCGGTCTTCGCGACCACCGCTTCGACGACCGCCGGATGCTTCGCGGTGACATGCGCGAGCGCCTTCGCGTTCGCTTCGCGCTGCTTCTTGTCACCGTCGAGATCGGCGAGCAGCCCGAGCGCCGCCGCCTCGGGAAACTTGTCGAGCCACGCCCTCGAGATCTTATGGTGCTTC
>JACCYD010000755.1 GCA_013696695.1 Deltaproteobacteria bacterium
CCCGCCAGGAGCGCGATCATGCCGGCTGGATCGGCGAGCTCCTCGCAGCGCGCGGCCAGCGTGTCGAAGTGCAGACGAAGTCAGATCGCTACTGGCGCTCGGTGGTCCCAAGCATCACCGATCTCGCGACCGGTGCCGCGGTCGGTGCGCACGCCGAGAGAATGCGGCTCGAACGCATCGAAGCGATCGCAGCGGACGCCTGGGCGCCGCCGGATATTCGCGCCGTGTTCGCGAAGATCCTTCCCCAGGAACGCTTCCACGCGCGTGCCTTCGCGAGCCTCGCGACCCCGGAAGCGATGGTGCGCACGGCGAACGCGCACGCGCTCGGCCGCGCCGCGCTCGGGCTCGTCAGCTGACGGAAGCCGCGATCACGCGCACACGAATTTTCGAGGGGTGCGCGCGAAACACAGAGCCCGTGAATCGCCGTTCACTGGCAGTGGAATCCGGGCCTCCAAGTGCTCGGATCGGGCTCGGCCCACCGCTTGCTGAATCCTCGAGCATGACCAAGCTCGCAGTTCTTAGCCTTGCTTTGATGGCCTGTGGCGGCGGCAGTAGCGACGACGATTTCGACGCTGCCGCCGCGAGCATGGAAGGCATCTACCAGGTGCAGTCGTATACGCGGAACGACAACGCCTGCTCGGCTGGTGGCGAGTCGATCCTCGGCGCCGATCGCTTCGCGGCGGCGTACACGCAGAAGTTTCTCGGCATCACGTTGCTGTCCGTGATCTCGTGCGCGTCGCCGGCCGACTGCCGCGACAAGCTCGCCGCCGAGAGGGCCGGAGAAGGCTTCCAGATCGACTTCTTGTTCAGCGTGCAGTTCCTCGGCGGCGACGGCGAGCTCATTGGCTCCGGTGCCAGCACGGGTTTCGGCGATGGCGAGGTCTGCACCGAAGCCGAGCTGACGGCCACGCTGCTCACGCTCGCGGGCTCGGAGCTACGTCTCGAGCAAGCGATCACCATTGCCGACGACTTCCCGGTCGACAGCAATGGCTTCTGTACGACCAGTGGCGCGAGCGCGGCTGCCGAGGGCAAGACCTGCTCGCAGCTGAAAGTGCTGACGGCGACGTTCTTCGAGCCGCTCTAGGCGGCGCGACTTACGAGCGGAGCTCGGGAGCCGGCGCGCTGAAGTGGAACTCCGGTGCGGGCACGTAGCGCTCGGCGTACGAGCGCATGTCCGGCTGGGTCGGCGACGGAGCCTCGCCGAAGCGTCCGCGCTTCATCTGGTTGAGCGCCCAGAAGAACAGCGCGATGCCGAGGATCAAGCCGAGCACGCCGCAGACGAGGCCGGCGATCGCCATGCCCTTGCCCTTGCCGCCGATCTTGTTGGCCTTGCCGATGCCGAGGCCGCCGAAGATGATGCCGAGGAGCGCCAGGATCCAACCCAGGATCGATGCCCAGCACAGCACGAGGCCGAGGATGCCGAGCACCAAGCCGGCGACGGCCATGCCGTTGCCCTGCGGTTGCCCTCCACCCTGCGGCATGCCGCCGGGGTAACCCTGCGGCGCGCCGCCGGGCTGATCAGAGAAGCCGTAGTTCGGAGGAGGTTGGTTGGTCGCCATGGCCATCGACGCTAACACCGCTGTCGGGGCCAGGGTTGACGAGGGAGCGGGTATTGTTGCCACCAAACCACCGGGTAGGCCGGCTCGTACTCTTCAGGACATCGCATGGGCACGCAGTTCAAGTTCGAGAACATCTATCGCGCTCCAGCCGTCGCCGACATCCTCGAGGCGTACTGGGACCCGGACCACCTCGCCACCCAGGACAAGCTCGCGAACCTGTGCGACCGCGAGGTCGTCGAGGACACCGAGACCGAGGGCATGCGCAAGACGGTGTGGAAGGTCGCGTCGACCCGGCCGATCCCGATGATCGCCAAGCCGTTCGTCAGCGGTGGCCGGCTGACCTACCTGGAGTCGATGATCCGGCGAGGCGACAACCTCGTCGAGTCCGTCGTGACGCCGCAGATCTTGAAGGGCCGCGTGCATCTCGACTCGACCTATCAGCTCGAGAAGGTCGGTGACAACCAGGTCCGCCGCACCTACGCCGGCACGATCCACGCGAACATCACGCTGGTCGGCGGCCGGATCGAGA
>JACCYD010000759.1 GCA_013696695.1 Deltaproteobacteria bacterium
CCGCGCCCGGCGCGTACCGGATGTCGAACCGGAACGCGAGGTACAGCATGATGAGGAGGATCGCGTAGACCAGCGACTTGATCGCGTCGTCTCGCAGCTTGCTGCCGGCCTTCGCGCCGACGCCATAGCTCTGGACGACGAGTACCTCGGTCTTGTTCTTGTCGAGGGCGTCGGTGAACATCTCCTGGTACTGGCGATCGATGCCCCAGATGCCGAACCACTGATTCAGCTCCTTGGTGCCTTCATCGCGCGTCGTGTATTGCTGCAGCTCCTCGGAGCTCCACGGCTTGACCTCGAGCTTCTTGGACGTGGCTCCGCTGTGCGTGCCCTCGAGCGTGCTGAAGTACTCGGCCGCCTCGGCGTTCGAGATCGCGGTGCTGGAGCGGACGTTGATGCGATCGCCCGACCACGTGGCGCGGGTGACCTTGCGATCCTTGAACTTCGCGAGGAAGCCGTCGCGTGCGCGCGTCTTGAGCTCCTCGGTCAGCGCCGAGAACCGCGGGGTCTTGACGACGACGCCTTTGACCTTGCCGCCGGATTCGTCCGTCCACTCGATCTCGGAGACGTCGATGCCATCCTCGCCCGCCTTCTCCAGCGTGCTGCGAATGACACTCGGATCCGCGACGATGTACTGCTTGGTTCCTTTGTCCTTGAAGGCGAACACCATCTCGGTGCCGCCCTTGAAGTCGATCGTCCAGTTCATGTAGTCGCCGCGAACGGACTTGTTCACGAACAGCGCGCCCACGGAGGCCGCCATCGTGAGCAACGAGAAGATCAGCCACATCCGGAACTTGCGGACGAACTGGAAGGAGTTCCCGGGCGGCAGCAGATATCTAAACTTATGCTCGGACATGGTGCTGCCTCAGATCGAGATGGTCGCCATCGAGCCCTTCTTCTTGGCGATGTACCAATCGAAGAAGAACCGGGTGACCCAGATATTGGTGGTGATCGTGGTGAACACGCCGACGAGCAGCAGCGTGGCGAAGCCCTTGATCGGACCGGAGCCGTATTGCAGCAGCACCCATCCAGCGGCGGCGGTGGTCAGCTGACCATCGAGGATTGCGGAGAACGCGCGAGAGAACCCGAGGTCGACAGCGCCGCGGACGGATTTCCCGAGCTGTAATTCGTCGCGTATCCGTTCGTAGATCAAGATGTTGCCGTCGACGGTCATGCCGACCGACAACACGATCGCCGCGATACCAGGCAACGTCAGCGTGGCACCGAACGCCGCCATCACCGCGAGCGTCAGCAGGTTGTGGAAGATCAGGGCGAACACCGAGATCCAGCCGGACCACCGGTAGATGCCGACCATGATCAGGACAACGAGCAGGACGCCGAGGCCGAACGACAGCTTGGTCTTGTCGATCGCATCGCGGCCGAGCGTGGGGCCGAGCTCGGAGGATGACTCCTCGCGAAGCGGTGCCGGCAGCGAGCCGGTCTTGAGCACGTTGACCAGCCCGTCGCGATCCTTCAGCTGACGGTCGGCATCGGAGCCACCCATCGTGATCGACGCGCGACCACCGCGGATGGCGACGTTGATGATCGGTGCGCTCTTGACCTTGTCGTCGAGGATGGTCGCCAGCTTCTGGCCCACGATCTCGGCGGTGAGGTCACCGAACACGCGGCTGCCATAGCGGTTGAAGTCGAGTAGCACGACCGGCCGGCCGCTGTTCGGCTCGAAGCTGCCCGACGCGTTCGTGATCGCGGTGCCGGTGAGCCGGACCGCGCGCCACAGGTAATAGGAGCGCCAGTACGGCCGCTTGTCGTCGCCGGTGGTGGGCTCTTCTTCTTCGAAGCCGAGCTGGTGAGCTTCGTCGATCTTGAAGCTGGGGTCCTTCGCCGCGGTCTGCGCGACGTAGCGCTGGATCACCTGCCAACCCTTGAGGTCGCAACGGATGTTGCCCTGGGCATCGACGGTAGCGAGGCGCGCGCGATCGGTCTTCTTCACGCAACCGAGCTTCAAAGCTTCGTCGAGGTTGACCAGCTCGTTGGGTCGGTCGTACGCCTTGAGGAAGTAATCGCTGTGTGGGCGATCCGGTTGGTCCTCGACGGGCCAGTAATCCTGCATCGCGTAGACGCCCATCTGGCGCGCGAGCGGTTCGGTGGGATCGTTCTCTTTGCGATCCTCGGCGAGGGCTTCGTCCTTGGTCAGCGAACCGACGTGGACGTAGAGCTTGGCCATGTACGGCGAGCCGCGGCCGTTGACGCCGGGCGTCGAGCCGTCGTCGACGACCTTGAACTCGAGCTTGGCGGTGCGCGCGATCAGATCGCGCGTCGCGGCGGTGGCATCCTTGTCGAGGCCTGGGAGCTCGACAATGATCTGCTCGTCCTTCTGGACGACGCTCGGCTCGGCGACACCGCCGTTATCGATGCGCTCGCGGATCGTGGTGACCGCGTTCTCGAGCGCGGATTTCTTGATGCTGTCGGCGTAGTTCGTCGACACCTTGAAGCAGATCGCGAGCGGTGGATCTCCGGGCTCGCAATCGCGCGTCTCGACCGTCTCGCCGTAGTCGCTCTTGATGAACGCCTCGATCTCGAGCTTCTTGGCCGCGTCCGGCGGCACGACGGTGACTGCACCGATCGGTGACAGCGGCGCCGTGACCGTGGCGTTGACTTTCGGCTCCTCGTTGAAGCGCGCCTTGAGGTCGCGCTCGATCTCCGACGCGCGATCGACGATCGCGGTGTTGAGATCGATCGAGTAGACGATGTGGAGCCCGCCCTTGAGATCGAGACCGAGATTGATCTTGTTCTTGAAGGGGAACCACGACGGGAGGTCCTGCTTCGGGTCGTCGACGACGTTCGGGGCGAGAATGCCCAGGCACAGCGCGACGACCCCGAGGAGCGCGAACGTCCTCCACTTGAGACTGCGATCCATGATGTCCTTACCTGGTAGCTAGTCCACCCGAGTACGCGCGAGACAGTCTCACGCGGGTGGCGGCGATCACTGACGAATCACGCAGCCTTCGTAGCCGTCTCGGGAACTTTGCCTTCCCACTTGCCCTCGACATAGGCGCGGGGGATGCGAACACGAACTTTCTCCTGGAGCTCGACGACGAGGATCCCATCCTCGGTGACGCCGGTGATCTTGCCGATCAAGCCACCACGAGTGATGACTTCATCACCCTTGCCGAGCTTGCAGAGCATCTCCTGGACAGCCTTCTGCTTCTTCACCTGAGGACGGATCAGGATGAAGTAGAAGATTCCAAACATCACGAGCATCATCACGATCGGCTGCATCGCACCCATGGGCACTCTCTCTCTTTAAAAACCAGCGGTTGCGTAGCATCCGCGAAAGTTGGGGTCAAGCACGCAGACCCTCGCTGAGGATCCGTTCTCGCAATCGCCGCACGTGACGCGCATAGAACGTGAGGTTGTGCAGGGTTGCGAGGCGCGAGTACAGGATCTCCTTCGACAGATATAGGTGCCGGAGATACGCCCGCGAGTAGCCGCCGCGACAAGTCGCGCATGGACATTCGGCATCGACCACGGAGAGGTCGGTCCGGTACTGGGCATTCGGGATGTTGACCTTGCCCGTCGACGTGAACAGATAGCCATTCCGCGCGTTGCGGGTGGGCATCACGCAATCGAACATATCGATGCCGGCGCCGATGCCGCGCTCGAGATCCTGGGGCGTGCCGACCCCCATCAGATAGCGAGGTCGATCGACCGGCAGCTCGTGGGCGCAGGCGTCGAGCACCCGGTAGGTGTCGTCGATCGATTCGCCGACGGCGAGCCCACCGAGCGCGTGACCATCGAAGTCGAGCGCCGTGATCTCGGCGGCGTGACGGCGGCGGCGCTCGATGTCGATGCCACCCTGCACGATACCGAACAGCGCCTGCCCCGGCTTGCGCGGCACGCTCCGACAGCGCTTCGCCCACGCGGTGGTCCGTGCGAGCGCGACCTCTTGCACGTCGGGCGCGGCGTCACCCGGTGGGCATTGATCGAAACACATCACGATGTCGGAACCGAGTGTTGCCTGGATGTGCATCGACACCTCTGGTGTCAACCGATGCTGTGAGCCGTCGATGTGAGACCGAAACGTCACGCCGTCGTCATCGATCGCGTTGATCGCGGCGAGTGAAAACACCTGGAAGCCCCCGGAGTCCGTGAGGATCGGGCGATCCCAGCGTGCGAACGCATGCAGCCCGCCGACGGCCTCGATGACCTCGAGACCTGGCCGAAGGTATAGGTGATACGTGTTGCCGAGGATGATCTTGGCATCGAGCGGCTCGGCCATCAGCTCGTCGCGTGTCATCGACTTGACGGTGCCCGCGGTGCCGACCGGCATGAACACCGGCGTCTCGATGTCACCGCGCGGTGTGTGGAGGATCCCCGCGCGCGCGTGCCCGAGGGTCGCGAGCAGCTCGAAGCTGAAGCCGGGGGTCGGCAGATCGACGCGCATGAACGGCGGGTGTGTATCACGCCCTCAGATGACAGAGCATCGCGTCGCCGTAACTGAAGAACCGATAGCGCTGCGCGACCGCATGCTCGTACGCGGCGAGCACCCGCTCGGTGCCCGCGAACGCGCTGACCAGCATCAGCAGCGTCGATTTCGGAAGATGGAAGTTGGTGATCAAATGATCGACGATCTGGAACGTGTGGTTCGAGCCGGGATGGACGAACAGCTCGGTCGCGCCACTACCGACGGTGAGCGCTTTACGCGGCGAGGACGCCGCGGTTCCAGGGCGCGGCGAGGACGCCGCGGTTTCAGGGCGCGGCGCGGCCGGCGCGGTTCCGAGGGGGGCGGTTGCCGCCGACTCGAGAGCGCGCATCGCCGTCGTGCCGAGCGCGACGATCGGCCGGCCCGACGCGACGAGCGCGGCGGTGTCCGCGGAGATCACGTACCGCTCGCGATGCATCTTGTGCTCGCGCACGTCGTCGACGCGGATCGGAGCGAACGTGCCCCAGCCGACGTGCAGCGTGACGGTCGCGAGCGCGATGCCGCGACTGCGCATCGCCTCCGCGATCGCCGGCGTCATGTGGAGGCCCGCCGTGGGTGACGCCACCGCACCGGGCGCCTGCGCGAACATCGTCTGATAGCGATCGCGATCCTCCAGCGCGTCCTCGCGATCGATGTACGGCGGCAGCGGCATGTGGCCGTGGCGATCGAGGAACGCGTACCCATCGCCCGGAACCGCGACGACGACGGAGCCCGGGAGAGCTCCGCCCTCGGAGCGCCGCATGATGATCGAGATCGGCTCACCGTCGACGAAGACGTCGTGCGCGTTGACTCGGCCGCGAAGCAAGCACCGCCACGGTGTGCGGTCGGCGCCGATGTACCGCGCGTGCGAACCGAGCTCCTCGACGCTCACCGGCTCGAGAAACAGCAGCTCGACCTTGCCGCCGGTCGACTTGACCGCGGGAACGCGCGCCGGAATCACGCGCGTGTCATTCGCGATCACGACGGCGTCGCGAGGCAACAGCTCGACGATGTCGGCGAACGTGTGATCGCCGAGAGAACCGTCGGGACGGACGTGCAGCAGCCGCGAGGCCTCGCGCGTCGCCGCCGGTTGCTGCGCGATCAGTGCGTCGGGCAGCTCGAAGTCGTAGTCGGACGGCGCGAACACGCGCGCACCCTAGCACTACTGAGCCGAAACCTCGTCGGTGACGCGGTGACACTCGAAGACACCGCGAATGCGGTTGTGAAATACCCGACCGTGCGAAGAGCCGTCGCGCAGGTCCTCGTACACGTCGAGCGGAACG
>JACCYD010000523.1 GCA_013696695.1 Deltaproteobacteria bacterium
ATGAAGCAGATGATGCCGCAGCAGCCGCACGCGTGGCTGCCGTACGTCGCGGTCGCGAATACCGACGCGACGGCGGAGAAGGCGAAGAAGCTGGGCGCGACGATCGTCGTGCCGCCGACCGACATCCCGAACGTCGGGCGGTTCGCGGTCCTCGTGGATCCGCAGGGCAGCGCGCTCGGCATCCTCAAGGGCGCCTGATCACTTACTTCGACTTGGCGTTGGCTCGCCTGGTCACCAGCAACACGTTGCCGTTGACCGCGATCGCGAGCCGATGCACGGCGGCCACCGTGCACGCGACCTGATCCCACGGCACGCGCTTGAGCCGCAGCGTGACCTTGCCGGTGACGTCGTCGGGCAACACGATGTTGACCCGGCCGACGTCGCCGAGCAGGCGATAGACGTCGTGGATGTCGGCGGCTTTGACGTCGAGATCGACGACCGCGCCGCGAAAGCGGGTGGTGGGCTCGCAGAGCTCGCGCTCCGCATGCGCGGTCGCCGTCGTCGCGACGAGTAATCCGATCACCTGCGCGCGCATCGGCTCCAGTGTACCGTGCCGGCAGTGCCGTCGCTGCTGCCATTTCCGCCGCCCGTCGAGCCGATGCTCGCGAAGCTGTCGAACGAGCTCCCCGAGGGAGACGGCTGGATCTTCGAGCCGAAGTGGGATGGCTTCCGGGCCTTGATCTTCAAGGCGGGCAACGAGGTGATGATCCAGAGCCGCGATCTCAAGCCGCTCGGTCGCTACTTCCCCGAGCTCGAAGCTGCGTTGCGCGCGACCCTGCCCGAGCGCTGCGTGCTCGACGGCGAGGTCGTGATCGTCACCGGTGGCAAGCTCGACTTCGACGCGATGCTGATGCGGATCCATCCCGCCGAGTCGCGCGTCAAGATGCTCGCCGAGAAGCATCCGGCGTCGTACGTCGCGTGGGATCTGCTCGCGCTCGGCGACGAAGATCTGCGCGCGAAGCCGCAGGCCGAGCGCTGCGATCGCCTGCGCGACGCGCTGAAGGACGTCAAACCGCCGGTGCACATCACGCCGATCACCCGCGATCGTGCGCTCGCCGCCGATTGGTTCCAGCGCTTCGAGGGTGCCGGCCTCGACGGCGTGATGGCCAAGGCCGAGGGCATGGCATACATGCCTGGCAAGCGCGCGATGCTGAAGATCAAGCACGCGCGCACCGCGGAGTGCGTGGTCGCCGGCTTCCGCTGGTACAAGGGCGGCAAGGACAAGCTCCTCGGCTCGATGCTGCTCGGGCTCTACGATGCCGAGGGTCAGCTGCACCACGTCGGCGTGTGCTCGGGCTTCAAGAACGCGGAGCGCGAGGCGATGGCGGATCTGCTGCGCCCGCTGATGGAAGGCGCGAAGGAGAACCATCCATGGCGCGAGTGGGCAGAGGTCACCGGCGACCAGCGGATGCCTGGCGCGAAGAGTCGGTGGACCGCGAAGGGCAAGGATCTGTCGTGGGTGCCGTTGCGCATCGAGCGCGTCGCCGAGGTCTCGTACGATCACATGCAGGGCGATCGGTTCCGGCACGGCGCGCACTTCAAGCGCTGGCGTCCCGACAAGCCGGCCACCGATTGTCGCTACGATCAGCTCGAGGTCTCCCCGCCGTGGGAGCTCGCGAAGATCTTCGGTTAGCCGTCACGGTTCGCTGGTGGGTGACTTCGCGCGCCAGTCGGCCCACTCGGTCTTGACGTCGTAGTCCGGATCCGGCGTCTCCTGCGGCGGACGCTGATCTTCGGGCACGGCACTGAGGTTGATCCGCACGCGGTACCACGCGGTCGCGCGACCGCGGTTGGTGTCGACGATGACGTGCTCCGGTGCGAGCAGCGGCACGATCGCCGGGTACTTCGCCTTCCACCGCTCGAGGCCGGCGAGCGCGTCGGGCTTCAGCTTCGCCTGCGCGATCGTGATCACCGGGACGTGGATCTTCTTCTGCTTCTTCCTGGCCTTGACCTCGGGCTCGTCGCGATCGGCGAGCGCGAGCAGCGGCTCGATCCGGCACACCGCCTCGTCGATGCCGGCGTGTGCATCACCGCGCTCGGCGTAGAGCGCCGGCACCGTGCGCAGCGTGAACGCGCGCGGATCGCAGGTCGCGAGCTCGTCCCACGTCAGCGGCATCGACACCCGGGCATCCGGCGTTGGCCGCACCGAATACGCGCTGCAGGTCGTGCGATCGCGC
>JACCYD010000783.1 GCA_013696695.1 Deltaproteobacteria bacterium
CGTTCCGCGAGCGTGTGGAGCGACGGACCGATCAAGCGATGGACCATCCAGTCCCGCATCTGACCCGCCCCGAGTGACTCGTAGAACTTGAGCGACGGCTCGTTCCACGCCAGCACGCTCCACTCGAAGCGGCCGTAGTTGCGCTGCGTCGCGATCCGCGCCAGCGCCGACATCAGGGCCAGCCCGACGCCACGTCCTCGAACCGCCGGCTGCACGAACAGATCCTCGAGGTACAGACCTGGCTTCGCGAGGAACGTCGAGTAGCTCTGGAAGAACAACGCGAACCCCACCGGGATGTGTGCGAGCTCGGCGATCAGCACCTCGGCGGCCGGCTTGACCCCGAACAGCGACACCTTGAGGGCGGCTTCGTCGCCGACCACCTCGTCGAGAAGTCGCTCGTACTCCGCAAGCTCGCGGATGAACGACAGGATCGTCGCGCAGTCCTTCGCGGTCGCGAACCGGATCGCGAGGTCCGACGGGGCAGTGGTCATGCTCTCATTTGAGACCACAGAAGATTTTCGGTGGTGCGAACGTGCCCGCTTTCGACCAGCGGTCCCATGAAGGCAGCGTTGGCCGTTTCCGTCCTGATGTTCGGCTGTCTCGATGCGACGCCGGCCGAGCCGCCGGCCTCACCGGCAAAGCCCCTGATCAAGGCGCCCCTTCCACCCCTCGAGGTCGAGCAACCCGGGCCGAATTCCCCTCCGCCAGACCTCGTGTTCGGCGATGGCCTCGAGGTGCGCGCCCCGGTTCGCGATCACCGGCTGTCGCTGCTGCCGATCTTGACCGTCGAGCGGCCCTCCGAGACCAGCTATCTGACCCTCGCCGCCGGGCTCGCGAGCGGCGAGGTGATCGCGTCCGACAACGGCGTCATCGAGTGGGTCACGATCTCGAATCGCTCGCGCCAGCCGGTCGCGATCCTCGGCGGCGAGCTCCTCGTCGAGGGCATGCAGGATCGCATCATCCGACATGACCTCGTGATCGCTCCGGGCCGCACGCACACGGTGTCGGTGGTGTGCGCGGAGGCAGGACGGATGGCAGGCGGCACCCGGTTTCGCCACGCCGGCTCGGTCGCGGAACCGACGTTGCGAACGCTCGCGCGCGGCGGCGATCAGTTCGACGTCTGGGATCGGATCGGCGCGCTCAACGGCACGCCGGATGCGTGGGGCGGAAGTTATCGCCTCGCCGCGCGCGCGCAGCACACGCCGCCGCAGCGCGAGCGTCTCGACCAGTTGATCTCCGCGCTCGACAGCGTCGACAAGCGCGAGGAGCGCGGGCGGGTCGTCGGCTTCGCGGTGGCGATCGACGATCGCGTCGTCGCGGTCGAACGGTTCGCGACGCCCGGGCTGTATCGCGACGTGCGGGCGATGGTGATCGCCTCGTATCTACCGAGCTCGCTCGGCAAGGCCAAAGGACCCGAGCGCGCGGTGACCGCGGCCGACGTTCGTGCGTTCGCGCGCGCTAACGCAGGCGTTCGACGATCGCGACCAAATCCCCCGGCAGCGGCGAAGCCAGAGATACCCGCTCTCCTGTGACCGGAGCTCGAAGCCGAGCGTCGCGGCCTCGAGATCTTCGCCAACGGCCGCACGAATCATAGATCGACCTGGAGGCCTGGTCGGTGCGCGAACAACTCGCGGATCTCTTGGTGCGAGTATCGGTTGTCGTACCAGCCGCTCACGCCGTCGGAGTCCTCGAAGAATTCGGTGTAGTGCTGTCCGCCGAAGCGCAACGGGTTGTCTATTAGGTAGAGTTTCTTCAGCTTCGGCATGCCGGTCGCATTCGCGAGCGCGACCGCGCCCTCGCGGCCGAGCTCGTTCCCCTGGATGCTCAGCGACTCCAGGCTCGAGAAGTGTTGCGAGCTCGCGAATGCCGCGATAGCAGCATCGTCGATGCGGCATTGCGGTAACTCGAGCGCGCGTAGGTTACGCACGTACTCGGTGCGGCCGAGCGTCGCGATCGAGTCTCGCAAGTCGTCTCTGACGTGCAGGTAGCGCAGCGTTGCAAGAGCGCGCGATTCGAACAGGTGCCCGGCGTCGGCTCCGAGATGCAGAGATGACAACGCCAGACGCTCGAACGCTGGCGACGATACCGCTACAAGCGCGCCGCAAAAACTCTCGACGGTTGCGTGACGCGGTGCCGACAGCGACACACTAGAGATCGGTAGTCGAGCGAGCGCATCGGCGTGTTTTCACGAAGGCATCGGCGTCAGTCACGATGGTCGCCGGCAAGCCGCAGTACCACTGACAGTAGATCCCACCGAGGCCGAGCTCCGCGGCCCATTCGGCCTCGCGGCAGCTCAACTCGTAATACCGGTCCTTCGCGTCGCCCCACGTCTCCTGGAGCGCGATCTGCGTGTACTCGCCGCGGTCGTCGCCACGTTCGAGTAGCATGTCGCCGTAGACCCTACGCAACTGCTTGTCGTGCGGGTTCGCCCGAATCTGTTCGAGGAGGCTGAGCTCGTGGTCAATCACGACGTGCGCGCCGAGTATCGTGGATTTATCGCCTCAGGCCGTGTGTGTATAACGGGATAACCAATGTCGCGATTCAAAGAGCTCCTCGTCGACGTCGACCGTTGGGATCGCGCAGACAGCGCCGATCAAGATGCCGCCATCGCGGAGCTTGCTCGCCAACTCGATGGCCACGGCTTCGAATGGGTGAGCACGCAGAAGTTCAGCGCGAAACACCAACAGAGACCTCGCGTCGAGCAATGTCGTAGCTGCGGAGGTATGGGCGGTTCACCACCTCAATCCGGCAACACTGACAATCCAGACTGCGACACATGTGAGAACTACCACGAAGAAACCATCTACTACGACGCTGAGGTCGCGAGCCTGCATCGCGTCGCCGTGTTTCGCCATCGGAAAGCGGAGATCGAATTCGTGCTCGTGCCGGGTCGAATGGAGATCGCTGCATGCCTCGTGGCTCGCGATCCCGGTTCGATCAACCCTGACACCAAGCTTCGTAAGCTCACGCGTACGGAAACGCGGCATGTGGTGATGCGTGCAGGTGCGTTTGATCTTGCCTGGGATGACGGCGCCTGGAAGGAGCATCCCTTTGGCCTAAGAAAAGCCGACGTTGCGAGCCTTGTTCCAAGCGAAGAGAAGGTTGCTTGGGGCAAACGACCGATGCGACATCCCGATCGCCTCGCATTCACGATCGCGGATCTCGAAGCTGCACAAGCCACTGCGTATCACGAGCTCGCTGATGAGCTCGGACCGATCGACAAGGTCGCGCTTCCATCGGGCTGTCTCGCGCGTACGGGGTGTGGCACCGCCGATCCGCCACGAGACAGACCCCACGTGATCGCGTTCTCGAGAGACGGTCGATGGCTTGCAACGGCGTCGTCAGTTGGGCGCGACGTACGCGTGTGGGACGTCGAGAGAGGTCGGGTACTGTCTCGTCTCGAGCTCTCTTGTGACGACGATCCCCAACGCGTCAACAGCGTCGCGTTCTCGCCCGACAATGTGCGGTTGGTCGTTGCCACGAACATGGATCTCGAGATCTTCGAGCTCACGGGTCAATCGCTTGCGAGGCTCGGTAAGGGACTCCCGAGCTCTCGGATGGGACCTGACTCGCTCTTTCAATTTTCTCAGCGCATCGCGCACTGGCTGGCGAATGGTGATCTCCTCACTGCGGAGGTCGTCCGTGGAACCAAAGACGTCTTCCTATCCCTCATCGATCCCGATCTTGGCGAGCAGAAGCGTTCGAGTCACTGGAAGCTTGTTGGCAGCTTCTGGGGGATCGAGATGGCAACGTCATTTGCTATTGATGAAGGCGCTAGTCGCGGCCTTTACGCGGCGGTTTCGATTCCTTGCGATGGTGCGATCGCGATCTGGGATGTAGAGCGATGGGAGAGTGTCAGGCGGATTCCGGTCGATGGCGGCTCGGTCAACAGCCTGGCGATCGGTGGTGACGTGCTCTTCGCATCCCTCATAGGGGGCGAAATTCGCGCTTATCAGATCTCGAACGGAGCCTCCTTCAAGGTGGCAGACGTGGCCTCCTCCGGGTTTCCCGACATCGCGGCATCAGCCGACGGCACTCGCGTCGCGTGGAATCATTTTGGTGGTGTTGGCATCTGCAACGTGGCGACGCGCAAGCTCGAGATCTGCGGACGTGACACCAGCACGACGCCGATCGTCTTCTCTCCAAACGGAACACTCTGCGCAACAGGCACGAGCCACAACAAGATATTCGCCGCGATCTGGCCAGTGACTGAGGGATTCCGCGCGATTCGCGAACACTGAGACCGAGAGCCGCTGGCGAGCCTCGGTAGGCAGCCTCGGCATCATGCCGATCGCTACGGTATGCTTCGGCCGTGGAATGGGATGGCATCATGCGAGTGCTGGCCGCGCTCGAGACAGCAGGTGTCGAATACGTCGTGATCGGCGGCGTTGCCGTCAACTTCCACGGTCTCGATCGTGCGACGGGAGACCTCGACATCTTCATCGCGCCAAGCGCGGAGAACGTCGCGCGGCTTCGCGCAGCGTTGCACGCCATCTACGATGATCCATCGATCGACGAGATCACTGCTGGTGATCTATGCGGGGACTACCCGGCAGTTCGGTATGTGCCTCCCGGGGATGCACCGCCGATGGATATCCTCACGCGGCTTGGAGAAACGTTTCGATTCGGCGATCTCGAGAGCGAGCGCTATGATGTCGAAGGTCAGTCGGTTTCCGTCGCGACTCCCGCGACGCTGTATCGAATGAAACGAGACACGGTTCGGCCAGTGGA
>JACCYD010000799.1 GCA_013696695.1 Deltaproteobacteria bacterium
GTGTACAGCCACACCGTGGCGATCACGGTCGCGATCGTGACGAACCCCATGATGAAGCGGTGGCGCAGCACGACGCGCAGCACGGCGGCATAGCCGCGCACGATGAAGTCGAGGCCGCGCTCGAGCCCGCGCGCGATCACGTTTGGCTTCGGCATCGGCCGCAGCAGCTGCGCGCACATCATCGGCGTCAGCGTCAGGGAGATCACCGCCGACAGCGTGATCGACACGGCGAGCACGACCGCGAACTCGCGGAACAGGCGCCCGACCACGCCGCCCATGAACAGGATGGGCACGAACACCGCGAGCAGCGAGCAGGTGATCGAGATGATCGTGAAGCCGATCTGCTTGGCTCCACGCAGCGCGGCCTCGCGCGGCGGCACACCCTCCTCGACGAGGCGCGACACGTTCTCGGTGACCACGATCGCGTCGTCGACGACGAAGCCGGTGGCGATCGTGAGCGCCATCAGCGACAGGTTGTCGAGCGAGTAGCCGAGGATGTACATCACGCCGAACGTGCCGATCAACGACAGCGGCACCGCGGCCGCCGGAATCGCGGTGGCGCGCAGCGAGCGCAGGAACAGGAACACGACGAACGTGACGAGGATGATCGAGATCACGAGCGTCTTCTCGACCTCGTGCACCGAGGCGCGGATGGTGCCGGCGCGATCGATCGCGATGTCGACGTCGATGCCGGGAGGAATCGTCTTCGACAGCTCCGGCAGCAGCTCCTTCACGCGATCGATGACCTCGAGGATGTTGGCGCCCGGCTGGCGGCGGATCACCAGGGAGATCGAGCGATCGCCATCGAACCAGCCCGCGACGTTCTTGTTCTCGACGTCGTCGGTCACCGTGGCGATGTCGCCGAGCCGGATGCCCGCGTTGTCAGCGACCGACCACTTGACGATCACCTGCTTCCAGGACGCCGCATCGAGCGGCTGATCGTCGGCACCGATCGCCTGCCAGCGGTCGACGCCGAGGCTGCCCTTCGGCAGGTTCGCGGTGGCGCCGCCGATCGCCGTCCGGACATCCTCCATCGACAGGTGGACGCCCGCGAGCGTCGCCGGATCGACGGTGACCCGCACCGCGCGCGCGACGCCACCGCCGACACCGACCTGCCCCACGCCAGGCACCTGCGCGATCTTCTGCGCGAGCACGGTGTTCGCCGCCGCGTAGACGTCGCTCATCTCGAGCGTCTTGCTGCGCAGCGTGATGATCAAGATCGGCGCGGAGCTCGGGTCGACCTTGCGATAGCTCGGACGCGACGGCATGTTCGGAGGCAAGTCGCCGCCGGCCGCCTGGATCGCCGCCTGGACCTCTCGCGCGGCTCCCTCGACGCTCTTGTCGAGATCGAACTGTACGGTGACCTCGGTCCGGCCGAGCGTGCTCTCCGAGGTGATCTCGGTGACGCCCGCGATGCGGCCGAGCCTGCGCTCGAGCGGCATCGCGACGGCGGTGGCCATCGTCGTCGGGCTGGCACCGGGAAGGTTGGCGCTGACGCTGATCGTCGGGATGTCGACCTTCGGCAGCGGCGCGACCGGCAACGCGAGAAACGCGCTCGCCCCGGCGAGGAGAATCGCGATCGCGAGCAGCGTGGTGCCGACCGGTCGCTTGACGAACGGCGCCGAGATGTTCACGGCACGGGCTCCGCCGGGGTCGGGGGAGCTTCCTCCGTCTTGGGCTTGCGGCGCAGCTTGCTGGTGAACAGATAGACGACCGGCGTGGTGTAGAGGGTGAGGACCTGCGAGAGCAGCAGGCCACCGACGATCGTGATGCCGAGCGGCCGCCGCAGCTCCGCCCCCATGCCCGAGCCGAGGGCGAGCGGCAGCCCGCCGAGCAGCGCCGCCATCGTGGTCATCATGATCGGCCGGAACCGGAGCAGCGCGGCCTGATGGATCGCCTGTTCCGGCGCCATGCCGTCTCGCTCGGCGTCGAGCGCGAAGTCGATCATCATGATCGCGTTCTTCTGGACGATGCCGATCAACAGCACGACACCGATCAGCGCGATGACATCGAACGGTTGGCCGACGACGAACAGCGCGAGGATGGCGCCGACGCCCGCCGACGGCAGCGTCGACAGGATCGTGATCGGGTGGATGTAGCTCTCGTAGAGAACGCCGAGCACGATGTAGACCGTGATCAGCGCCGCGAAGATCAAGAACGGGGTCGACGCCAACGATTCACCGAACGCCTTCGCCGCACCGGTGAACGAGGCGCGCATCGTCGACGGCGGCTCGAGCTGTGCGGTGACACGTTCGATCTCGGCGATCGCGGCGCCGAGCGAGACATCGGGCGCGGTATCGAACGACAGCGTCACCGACGGAAACTGCCCCTGGTGCGCGATCGCGAGCGGCGCGGTGCGGGTCTCGAAGCGGGCGATCTGCGACAGCGGAACGGCGTTACCTGCGGACGTGCGGACATAGAGCTTGTCGAGCGCATCGGCTGTCTCGCGATCCTCGGGGCGGATCTCGAGGATCACGCGGTACTGGTTGAGCTGCGTGAACGTCGTCGACACGATGCGCTGCCCGAATGCGTCGTAGAGGATGTCGTCGAGGTGCTGCTGGGTGACGCCGAGACGCGCCGCGCTATCGCGATCGACCGCGACGTGGAGCTGGAGGCCGGAGCCTTGCCGATCCGAGGCCACGTTGGCGAGCTCGGGCAAGGCACGCATCGCCGCGAGCAGCTTCGGTGCGAAGGTCGACAGCACCACCGGATCCGAATCCTCGAGCGTGTACTGGAACTGCGTGCGACTGACGCGGGCATCGATCTGGAGGTCTTGTACCGGCTGGAAGTAGACCTCGAGCCCGGTGATCTCGTGCGCGCGGTTCTGGAGTCGGGCGATCACGTCGGTCACGCTCGCGTCGCGATCGTCGAGCGGCACGAGCGCGATCGAGAACCGTCCGACATTGGCCGCCGGATTGATTCCGTCGGCGCCGATCGCCGTGGTCACCGATGCGACATCGGGATCCGAGCGGAGGATCTCGACGAGCGCTTGCTGACGCTCGCGAAGGCGCTCGAACGAGATGTCCGGCGCAGCTTCGGAGACGCCGGTGATCATGCCGGTGTCCTGCTGCGGGAAAAACCCCTTCGGGACGATCATGGCAAGCACCGCCGTCAGCACCGCCGTCGCGATCGTGACGAGTAGCGTGGTGACGCGGAACCGGATCACCACTGCGAGTGTGCGCTCGTAGAACCGGGTGACCGCGTTGAACAGCCGATCGAACAGCCCCGCGATCGTGTACGGCTCCGGCTCCGTGTGCGGGCGGAGCAGCCACGCGCACATCATCGCGGTCAGCGTCAGCGTCAGCACCGCGGAGATGCCGATCGCGATCGCGAGCGTCACCGCGAACTCGCGGAACAGCCGGCCGATCAGCCCACCCATGAACAACAGCGGGATCAGCACCGCGATCAGCGACACCGTCAACGACACGATCGTGAAGCCGATCTGCTTCGCACCGATCAGCGCCGCCTCGAACGGCTTGGTGCCCTTCTCGATGTGCCGCATGACGTTCTCGACCATCACGATCGCGTCGTCGACGATGAAGCCCGTCGAGATCGTCAGCGCCATCAGCGAGAGGTTGTTGAGGCTGTAGCCGATCAGCCACATCACGCCGAACGTGCCGATCAACGCGAGCGGCACCGCGACGCCGGGAATCACCGTCGCGCGCAGGCTGCCGAGGAACAGATAGATCACGGCGACCACGAGGCACAGCGTGAGCAGCAGCGTGAACTCGACGTCCTCGACGGACGCGCGCACGGTGACCGTGCGATCCGCGACGATCTCGACGTCGATCGCCTGCGGCATCGAGGCACGCAGCCGCGGCAGCAGCTCCTTGATGTTCGCGGCGACGTCGATGATGTTCGCGTTGGGCTGGCGCTGGATGTTGAGGATGACCGCGCGCTGCGGGCCGGACCAGGCGGCGAGCTGGGCGTTCTCGACGCCATCGATCACGCGCGCGACCTCGCCCAGCCGCACCACCGAGCCGTTGCGATACGCGATGATCAGCGGCTCGAACGTCTTGGCATCGCCGAGCTGATCGTTGGTGGCGAGTGCGTAGTCCTGGCGCGGACCGTCGATGTTGCCCTTCGGCAGGTTGACGTTGGCCGAGGCGATCGCGGAGCGCACGTCCTCGAGCGTCAGGCCGGTGCCGGCGAGCGCCACGGGATCCACTTGCACGCGCACCGCCGGCTTCTGCCCGCCGCCCATCGTCACCAGCCCGACGCCCTCGACCTGCGAGATCTTTTGCGCGAGCACCGAATCCGCGTAGTCGCTCACCGCGGCGAGCTCGAGGGTCTGCGACGACACGGCGAGCGTCAGGATCGGCTGATCGGCCGGATTGCTCTTCGCGTACGTCGGCGGTGCCGGCAGGATGCCGCGCGGCAACAAGTTGGTCGCTGCGTTGATCGCGGCCTGGACATCTTGCTCGGCGCCATCGATGTCGCGTTCGAGCGTGAACTGCAGCGTGATCTGCGAGCTGCCGTAGCTCGAGATCGACGTCATCTCCGCCAGCGACGGCACCTGACCGAGCGTGCGCTCGAGCGGCGTCGTGATCGATGATGCGATCGTCTCCGCGCTCGCCCCGGGCAGCTGCGTGGTGATGACGATCGTCGGGTAATCGACCTGCGGCAGCGCGGCGACCGGGAGCTCGCGATAGCCGGTGATGCCCGCGAGGCACAAGC
>JACCYD010000802.1 GCA_013696695.1 Deltaproteobacteria bacterium
CCATCGGCATGTGCGGACGAGCCGATCGCGGTGACGATCGCGATGATCGCGAGGCACGCGAACGGCAGCACCCTCACGGCGCGAGTATACTCGCGGCATGTCGTTTCCCTGGCTGGATTCCGCGCCTCCTCGCGACAACGGCTCGGCACGAGCGAAGGTCGCCGCCGAGGAGCTCGCCCATCGCGCGGCACTGTTCTTCCGGCTCGGCTTCACGGAGGAAGCCGCCGCCGAGCGCCTCCAGGCGCGCATCGCGTGGGAGTTCGATCCGGCCACCAAGTCCAGCCAGCAGAAGCGTCCCGACGGGTTGTCCGATGCGGCGATCGCGAAGATCGTCAGCGACACCTACGCTCGCCGGCCGGCCTGATGATCTGCAGGTTGGCGCTGGTGCTCGCGATGACGAGCATGGTGGCCTGCCAGCCGCCGGGTGCGAACACCCCGACCACGCGTCCCGCCCCGGCGCCGTTCCAGTACACGCTCACCGATCTCGTCGGCGGCTGGCGGTGGATCCACCGCACCACCGAGGCCGGCACCACGCGCGTCGAGTCCGAGACCTGGCGGTTCGTGAAGACCGATTCGCCCACCAAGCTCGCGGGCCGCTACGTCCGCACCGTCGAGGTGCGCTCCGACGATCGCCTGCCGTTCCAGTGCAACCAGCGGCCGTGGTACCGCCAGCGCGCGGTGTTCGACGTCGACGTCGACCTGACGCTGACCGGTTTCACGATCAAGGAGACGGCGTATCGCTCCGAGCCATCACCGTGCGATCACGGCTTTCGCAAGGTCGGTAACTACACCGCGGAGCTGACGGGCGATCGGCTGACGTTGGCCTGGGATGGCGGCAAGCAGACGCTGTTGCAGGTCGACGACGATCGCAAGGACCTCCCGGCCGAGCCGTGGCCTGGCGTCGCGCAGCTGCAGGGGCCGTGGCGGTGGGATGCGGTGTCGTACGACGACGACGGCAACCTCCGCACCGAGCACGAGTGGTGGGAGGTCACGAAACGCACCGAGACCACCGTCGACGCCAGCTACCGACGGCGCGTGATCATCACCAGCAGCGACGGCAAGCCGATTCCCTGCGCGAACGCGACGACGTGGTCGTTCGACGACGCGTACGTGCTCGATGGCGTCCGCGAGGAAGAGCACTGGCACTTCCACGAGCTCGCCGCCGAGCCCGGCGATCATCCGTGCCTCAAGGCGACGCCGAAGCGCGTGCTCGACGAAGCCACCGCGGAGCAGCTCGGCGATCACGTGATCCTCGAGTGGCGTGGCAAGCGCCGCCAGATCCTGTATCGCCCCGAGTGACGACATCCTGTGCGATGCTGCCGCGCATGCGCGCAGTCCTGTTCGTGTTCGTTCTCGCAGCGTGTGGCAGCAAGGGTGGCGGCGACAAGCTGACCTCGCTCGGCGACACCAAGAAGATGGGCGAGCTCTCCAAGGAGGAGAAGAAGCAGCTCTGCGAGGACTTCAAGGCCTACCAGAAGAAGACCAAGCCCTCCGACGAGGAGACGCTGAAGATGGCCTGCAACGCGAAGGCGGCGATCTCGACGATGTCGTCTCCCGCAACCGACGACGTTGGCGTTCAGGCCGCGTGCAAGAAGGAGCTCGAGTCCTGCATCGCGAAGAAGGAGAAGTCCGAGGAGAAAGAGCTCGATTGCTCGTCGGAAGATTTCCTCGGCAAGATGGGCGAGTGCAAGGAGATCACGGTCGGCGAGATCACCGACTGCGTGAAGGACATGGCGAGCGTGATGAAGAAGTTCGCGGGCGAGGATCTGTGCAGCGGCATGAAGGCCGGCGACAAGGATGCGATCACGAAGATCTTCGACAAGATGAAGAGCACGCGCTGCGAGGCGCTCGAGACCAAGTGCAAGGGCACCGATAAGGCCGCCGACCCAGCGAATGCGGGTGGCGGTCAGATGGACGACAAGCTCGCCGAGGAAGCGCTCGTCAAGGTGAAGGAGTACACGGGGAAGATGTGCGCCTGCAAAGACAAGGCGTGCGCGTCCGAGGTCAGTGGCGCGATGAACAAGTGGGGCGAGGAGATGGCGGCGAAGAACCCGAACGTCAAGCCGTCGCCCGCGATGACGAAGAAGCTCACCGATGCCGCGACTGAATACGCCGCGTGCATGACGAAGCTGGTCGCCGAGGAGCCGCCGCTCCAGTCGCCGACCCCGGCACCGCCCGCGCCCTGATCAGCGCTTGGGTGTCGCGTACACGCGCGTGACGTAGTCCTGCATCATGCGGTCCGACGAGAATCGCCACTGCGACATCGCGATGCTCGCGCGCATGAGCTCGATCCACTTCGCGCGGTTGCCAAACGCCTTCAGCACGTCGTTCTCGATCGCCTTGTAGAGCAGCTCGCGATCGCGCTTGTCGATCCGCAGCGTGTCCCTATCGTTGAACGCGTCGTCCTTCGGATCGGCATCGCCGATCTTCCAGCCGGTGACGCCATGCTCGCAGCCCTCCGGCCACCAGCCGTCGAGGATCGACAGGTTCGGCACGCCGTTCATCGCGGCCTTCATGCCGCTGGTGCCCGACGCCTCGAGCGGACGGCGCGGGTTGTTGAGCCAGATGTCCGCGCCGCGCGTGAGCAGCGCCCCGAGCGTCATCTCGTAGTTCTCGAGGAACACGACGTGCTTCGGATGCTTCTTCGACGCTTCGACGAGCTTGCCGACGATCGCCTTGCCGTCGAAGTCGCGCGGGTGCGCCTTGCCCGAGTAGACGATCTGCACGCCCTTGTCGAACAGCTTCGCGAGGCGCTTGGTGTCGCCGAGGATCAGATCGGCACGCTTGTACGTGGCGGCGCGACGCGCGAAGCCGATCAGCAGCTTGTCCTGCGCGAGCTTGACGCCGGTGCGCCGCGCGACCTCGGCGATCAGCTCGGCCTTCATCGTCTGATGCGCGGTCCACAGCTCGTCGTCCTGCTTGGCGCGTGGCTTGTCGGGCACCAGCGCGGCGCGAATGCGCGCGTCCTGCCAGGTCGGCACGTGGACGCCGTTGGTGATCGAGATGATCGGTGCGGCGCCCGAGACGCCTTTCCACATCGCGCGCGCGGTGTCGCCGTGGAGCTCGGCGACGCCGTTCGCGATCCGCGACATCCGCAAGCCGGCGACCGTCATCGAGAACGGATCGCCGCCGATCTCCTTGAGCTCCTTGTCGGTGAAGCCGAGGTCGGCATCCATCGTGCGCAGCGCATCGAGGCCGTGGATCTCGTTTCCGGCGGGCACCGGCGTGTGCGTGGTGAACACGACGTGTTCGCGCAGCTTCGCGACGCGCTCCGCGAGCTTCTTGCCGCCGTACTTCTTTTGCCGCAGCAGCTCGAGGCCCGCGAACACCGCATGGCCCTCGTTGAAGTGAAACACCGAAACAT
>JACCYD010000808.1 GCA_013696695.1 Deltaproteobacteria bacterium
GCGACGGGCTTCGCGACCGGCGGGGCTGGCGCCGGCGCGGCACTACCTGCCGGCGCATGCGGATCTGCTTTCGGATCGGGCGCCGGAGCATTTGCCGGCATCCGCGCCAGCGTTGCCGAACGCCGCATCGCGAACACCGCGAACTGCGATTGCGGATACGCCGTCGCGAACTTGTCGTATTCGATGCGCGCCTTCGCATACGCACCACTGCGATCGAGCGCGGACGCGAGCTGGAACCGCGCGTCGTCGTGCTCGACATCGGCGTCGAGCGCCGCCTGCAGATACGTGATCGCCTTGTCGAGCGCGCCACCCTTCGCGTACGCGATGCCGAGGAAGTAGCGCATCGCGGCGGCGCGCGAGCCGGTCGGCTCGCCGACGAGTGCGGCCTCGAGCGGCGCGATCACGTCGGCGTAGCGGCCCGCCTTGAACGACGCGGTTGCGGCCTTGAGTGCCGCATCGACCTCCATGATCTGCGTCTCGTGGGCACGCGCCGCGAGCACGGCGCGCTCGGTGCGCGACAGCCGGAGGTCGCGAAGCGCGGCGAGCTTGCCGGTCGCCTCGCTGCGCTTGCCGGCCTCGAGGAGCTGGAACACCTCCCAGGCGCGAGTGTCGGCAATGTCACGCGCGGCCGCCTTTTGGCTCAAATCGTCGGCACGGCGCGTCGCGGTATCCCGCTCCTTGTCGGCGTGATCCCGTGCCTCGACCAGCTCGTTCGCCCGGCTGTTGTAGAGGACGTAGAAGCCGATCCCGAGCAGGACGGTGAAGATCAGGTACGCGATGAAGGAGTTGAGGTTGATCCGCTGCGTCCGGGCGCGCTGGAGCTCGACCAACGCCGCGATCGACTCGGTCAACTGGCTGACTTGTTGGTGGGTCTTGCGCGCCTGCGAGGTTTGGTCGTCGAGGCGACGGCGCAGGCCCTCGAGCAGCGCCCAGCCGTCGTCCGGACCATTCGCAGCCGCGTACCTACCTGAGCCGGCAGCAGGAAGGCGCTCTACATCCACGTCCTGTGCCTTTGGGGCTGGGTCGGGGTTGGGCAGCGGGGCAACGCTCACGGGCCCGTTGTTCCCGCGGATCGCGAGCCAGATCAATCGAATCCTGGCTGGTTCCAACCTTCCCACATACAGAGAGTCCGAGGTACAGTGCCCCCGCTCGGAGCCTGCCTGGGTTCTGTTCAAGAGGATGCGCTACCCGCGATGACATTGCTCTACGACTGGCTCAAGAAGGCCGCGAAGGCCCAGGGCAACAACAAGGCGGTCGTATATCGCGACAACTACCTGTCGTGGCGCGGCCTCCTGCATCGGGTCGATCGGCGCGCGCAGGAATTCAAGAGCATGGGGATCAAGGAGGGCGCGTGGGTCGGGCTGATGCTCGGCAACGTCCCCGATTTCGTCATCCTCGCCCTCGCCCTCTCGAAGCTCGATGCGGCGATCGTTCCGATCGATCCCACCACTGGTGGCCGCGAGCTCGAGCTGATCTTGGCCGCCGCGCCGCTGCGCGCGCTCGTCACGCGACCGCGCGGTAGCGAAGGCAGCATCTCCGCTAACGGCACCAGCGCGCCGGTTCCGCCGAGCACGTTGCCACGCTCGCGCGTCGCGCGTCCGAGTGCGCCACCTCCCCGCGAGGCGTTGCCGCAAGCGGTGGCGCCCGGCGCCGATGCCGCCGAAGTGCGTCGCCGGCTCCAGGGCACGCTCCTCACGTGCAGCGTCTACAAGCGTAGTCCGCCGGATCACGGAGTCGAGCCGATCGCGGTGCTGTTCACCGCGGATTCGCTCGGTGATCCGAAGGGCGTGCTGCGCACCGACAAGAACACGATCGCCGCCGTCGACCACGCGATCGCATCGCTGTCGCTCACCGACAAGACGAAGCTCCTCGTCGCGGTGCCGCTGTTCCACGCCTATGGCTGGGACCTCGGCTTTCTGCCCACGCTCAAGCTCGGGTCGACGATGTATCTCGAGGAAGAGATCAGCGCGCGCCGTATCGGCAAGCTGATCCGCGACCACGATGTCGACGTGCTGCCGGGCACCCCAACGATGTACGCGGAGCTATCGAAGCTGCCGACCGCGAAGAAGATCGAGGTCAAGTCGCCGCGCTATCTGTCGGCGGGCTCGCGCCTCGATCAGTCCGTCGCCGACGAGTTCTTCGACAAGTACGGCGTCCACCTGATGTCCTGTTACCACTCCACCGAAGCCGCCACGGTCGCTCTCGAGGACACCGGCAAGCAGCCCACGACGGTCGGCAAGCCGATCGCGAACGTCGAGGTCAAGATCACCACCCCCGACGGGTCGATCATGAAGCCGGCTGCCGGTTCGAAGGACGGCTTGATCTGGGTGAAGTCCAAGACGCTCTCGCCAAAGTCGATCGGCCCGTTCGACGACGAGAAGCACCTGCCCACCGCCCGGGCCTCAGGCATGGTGCCGATCGGCAACATCGACAAGACCGGCTGGCTGCGCACCGGCGACCTCGGCAAGTTCGACAAGAACGGCCGCCTCCAGCTCACCGGCCGCGAGGATGATGTCGTCAAGGTCGATGGCAAGCGCGTCGCGCTCGGCGAGGTCGAGGGTTGCCTCGAAGCCTTCCCGAAGATCAAGGCGGCACAGGCCACCGTGGTCACCGATCCGATGGCCGGTGCGATGGTCGTCGCGCGCGTCGTCACCAAGCAGAAGTGCGGCGCCGAAGAGATCATCGATCACTGCGCACGCAACCTGGCTCCCTATAAAGTTCCGCGTCGCATCGAGTTCTGCGAGACGATCTAGTCGCTCGCGAAGTCATCTCTCAGTTGATGACGACGAGCTCGCCTGCGTCATGGCCGCAGAACCGCGCGTTGAGATCGAACTTCGATCCGCAGACCGGACAGATCCTCGCGATGATGCCGGCGGGCTCGGTCATGCTGCGCGGACGGCGCGGGCGCGTCGCGTTGTAGACCGCGAACGGCACCAGCTCGTTGGAATCGTGCGGGCAGCTGCGCAGCCCCGGCTCGTACGCGCGATGGCAGGCCATGCACACCAGGCCGGCCGACTTCGCGTGTGCCCGCGCCGACGATAGCCCCGCGCCACCGAGCATCTCCTCGGGCGGAACCAGGCGGCGTGCGTCGCGCGTGCAGTAGGTCATGCCGTGATACTCGGTGCGGCACGTCGGACAGACGGTCGCGCTCGACGTCGCGACGGCGAGCCCACCGCCACCACCACCGCGCACCACCGGTTGACGACGCCGTTGTGGGATCGAGGGCGGTGTGATCGGCATTGGTGCGGGAGATGAGGGCTCCGGCTGCTTCGCCATCTGCGCCCGACTGCGTCGCCGGATCACGATCGCCATCGCGGCGAGGCCGATGATCACCAGCGCGAGCAAGCCGACGATTGCGATCAACAAGGGCTCGGTGCTCGAAGCGAGCACGGTTGTCGACGGAGCGAATCCGGACATCGACGAGACCTACTGAAATCGAGGCTAGCAACCACCCCCAGATCGGTCAATGCACAAAACTGTACGCACCGTCGGTGGTCGGCATGCGGCGATGGGTTACTACCCCGCCGATGCCCGACCTGGTGATCGGCGGCCGACGCCAAGGGGTGCCACGCCCGTGGCGCGCCGGGGTGATCGCCGTCGCAATGCTAGGCGTCGCGTTGGTGGTCGCGTGGTTCATCTACCGCCGGTCGGTCGCCTACGACATGCCGGGTGGGGAGGTCCACGGGTCGATCTCGCAAGTTCAGGCGGCTCCTGGGGCACCACCGGCGCTGGTTTTCGGGTCGTCGTCGCTGGCATGGCTGGGAGGGATCCCGGTCCTGCGAACCACCGGAGACGCCCACGGGATCGGTGCCGCCCACGGGCGGCTCCTCGCGCCACTCCTGACGGCGGTCGTCGAGGCGTCCGCCCCGTCGATCGAAGGCACGGTCGGTACCAGTGGGCTGTTTGGCGGTTCGACCCATGGCATGCGGCTGGCCTGGCGGTGGCGGTTCATCGACGATGGCCTGATCGATGTCGACCGCCGCATGGTCGCCGGCTTGACGCGCGGAGCCGTCGCTAGCGCCTTCGAGCAGTCGTACGACGATCTCGTCCGTGTGCAGGCGCTGCTCGATATCGGCGTCCCGTCGCCACGGACGGCCGAGGCGGAGCAACACGGGATCACCGAGAGCCTGACGATCATTGGCAAGCAGGAGAAGGTCTCGCAGCGCCTCTGGATCGGGCGCACGTTCGCGTTGCCCGGGCTCGACGATGGCGGCGAGTCCGCGATCCCGGTTGTCACGATCGCGCATCCGGAGGGTCGCATCGCGTGGGCGTCCGTCGGCTGGCCGACCGGCGTCGGCGTGGTGACCGGCATCAACGCGCAGGGCATCGCCGTGATGGTGCATCCGACACGCACCGGTGACGTGCGCGCCACGCGCTCTGCGCGGCCGGTCGCGCAGCTCGCGCGCGCCGTGCTCGAGCAAGGCAAGACGCTCGACGAGGCGATCAAGGTCGTCGAGTCGACCCCGACGCTCGGCGCCGCGGTGTTCGTGCTGGTCGATGGCAGCACCGGCAACTGGGTGGTGGTCGAGCGCACGCCGAGCAAGGCGATCGTCGAGCGCAACCCGCGTCAGCCGGCGATCGGTGACGTGCTGACGACGAACACGCTCGCCAGCGATCCGGAGAATGATCGCGCACGCCGGCTACTGCCCTCGGTGCCGCGCGCGGATCGCGCCGCGAAGCTGGTGAAGAATCCGCTCGCCGACGTGCTGGCGATGGCAGCCGTGCTGCGCGATCAACGCGCGATCGACGACACGCCGCGCGCGCCAGGCCATCGCGGCGTGATCGACAACGGCCGCGCCGTGCATGTCGTGATCATCGATCCGACCTCCCTCGAGATGTGGGTCGGCGATCCGCGCTCCGCCGGCCGGATGCGTGCGTTCGATCTCCGCCACGAGCTGCGTCGCGAAGGCGATCGCCCTGCTCCGCCTGCCGACATCGGTCCGGATCCGGCTGGCGATCCGGATCGCGCGTCGAGCCTGATCGCCGCACGTGCGGAGCTCAGGATCGCGCGCAAGGCGCTGGCCAATGGCGATCACCAGCACGCCGCCGAAGCCTGTGCTCGTGCACGCGCGCGCGCACCGGCGCTGCCCGAAGCGATCGAGCTCGATGCGTTCGTCGCGCAAGCGCTCGGCGATAACACGCGGGCACGCACCGCGTTCCAGGCGTGGATCGATGGCGGTGCCGATGATCCGAAGGGCGAAGAGCGCGCTCGCGCGGCGCTCGCGCGATAGCGAGCCGAGCTAGATGTACATCGCGAGCAGTGCACCGGCGGATGCGCCGAGCACGAGCAACGCGACCACCCACCACACCCACTTCTTGCTCGACGACTTGTTGACGAGGCCGGTCTGCGACGCGGCCTTCGGGTTGAAGGGCGGATTCTGGTAGTGCAGCGGGTGATGGTTCGGCGAGCTGCCCTGCATGTTGCTCGGCATCTGCGGAAATGACTGCTGCGGCGGCATGCCGCCCGATTCGTGCGGCGGCGTCGGCGCGCGCGGAAAGTTGCGTGCGTTGTCCCCCGAATGCAACTGCTGCCCGTGCCCGCTCGGCCCGCTCAGCCCGCTCGAATTGGGCGTGTGATGCTGCGGCGCTTGCGGCAGAGGCGTCGGCATCGCCGGCGGTTGCATCGCCGGTGGATCACCGCGGCGCGTCTCGAGCATCTCCGGCGGCGCCAGGCGCTGATGTGCGGGGCTCGACTTCTGCGCCGCGAACACGTCTGCCGCTTCCGCTAGCACCTCGGACAGCGCTGCCGCGAGCGCGGTGACATCCGCGTAGCGGTTGGCCTTGTCCTTCTCGAGGCACTTCAGGATCACGCGATCCGCGGTGGGTGGCAGCGAGACCTTCGCGTTCGCCTGCGACGGTGGAATCGGCGTCTGCTTGAGCTGTGCGGTGATCAAGCCCGCCGGGCCCTTCGCATCGGGGAACGGCAACCGTCCCGTGATCATCTCGTAGGCCACCACGCCGAGCGCGTAGACATCGCTCCGGCCATCGAGCGGCTTGCCCATCAGCTGCTCGGGCGACATGTACTCGAGCGTGCCGAGCGTCTGGCCCGTCGCCGTCAGCTGCGGCGATTGCGGATCGATGGTGTCGCCGCGCATCACCTTCGCGATGCCGAAGTCGAGGATCTTCACGAACTCGGGATTGCCGGGCCGGGTCTCGAGGTAGACGTTCTCGGGCTTGAGATCGCGATGGACGATGCCTTGCGCGTGCGCTTCCGCGAGCGAGCTGCACATCTCTGTCAGGATCTTGAACATCCGCTTCCAAGCGAGCGGTGCTTGGTCGTGGAACAGCTGGTGGAGGCTCTTGCCCTCGAGCAGCTCCATCGCGATGTAGAGCGTGCCGTCGGGAGTCTGATCGAAGTCGTAGGTGGTAATGGTGTGGGCGTCGCGCAGGTTGCACAGCACCCTGCCTTCCTGGCGAAAGCGCGCGACCAGGTTGTCGTCCTTGGTCATCTCCGGGTGGAGAAGCTTGAGCGCGACCTTGCGACCCGTAGCGAGCTGAAGCCCGCGATACACGGCGCCGAAGCCGCCCTCACCGATCTTCGACTCGACGCGGAAGCGATTGTTGAGCACCTGGTTGATGTAGATCTCGTCGCCCTTTGGACGACCCTTTGGAATCAGGCGCTGTGGCCCTGGCTTCGGTGCACTACCCGGCTGCGCCTTCGCGAGCTGCGGCGCGCCGCCAACCGGTGTGGCTGTCCGAGTCGCTCCAGCGGCTGCGGGTCGAGCCGCCGCTCCCGCGGTAGGACCGTTGGGGGCTGCCGCTTGCTTGGCCTGAAGCCGGTAGCCGCACACGCCGCAGAATCGAGCGTTCGGCTCGAGCGGTGTGTTGCACGAAGGGCAGTTCATCCCACGCGAATTTTCGCAGAAGATGTCTCCGACCGCACGCAACATTCCCTAAAAAGTCCCGCAAAAAGGCGCGGCTAGCGGCGCTAGCAGCGCAGCACTGCGAGCACGAGGATCACCACGAACACCAACACGCCGCCGATCGCCGGCATGATCCAGGTCGCCTTTCGAACCTCGACCGGAGCCGGCGGGAGCGCCTCGATCTCGGCATCGTCCCCGACGAACAATCTCACGCGTGGACCACCCGGTCCGAACTCGATGCTGACCGGCGCGTTGCGGTTGATTTGAGTCTCGGTCACCCGATGGCCCTCGGCGAAGGTCCCGTTGGAGCTTCCGAGATCGACCAGCACCCACCCAGCGTCGACGCTGCGGAGCTCCGCGTGCCGCGAGCTGGCGTCGATATCGCGGTGCGGGTCGAACGACACCTCGCACTCGGGATGGCGGCCGAAACGAACCCGTTCGCCAGCAGGAAATTCCTGCCGTTGGCCGCGCCGACTACCGGCGACGTGGTCGATCACGACCCGCACGGCTGCGATGGTACATCGTCCGGAGTCACGACCTGCATTCCTCGGTCAGCGTCCGCCGAGCCACCACGCGGCGATGCACGCGACCACGCCGGCCGTCAGATACCACCACCACGCCACCTGATGCGCGAGCCGCCGGCGCGCCGGGCCGTCGATCTCGACCGCCACCGCCCGCGAGCGCGATCGCGAGCGCGGCGGCACCTTGATGTTGATCTGCGATCGCAGCGCTGGATGCTGGCCGGTGACCGGGATCGACGGCGGGATCGATGCGGTGGGAATGCCGATCCGCGCGGCGAGCCGGCGCGCGACATACGACGTCGACGTCAGCGCAGGATCTCCTTCGCGCTGCGGATCGAACTCGCGAAACTTCGGCAGATCCGCTTCGTTCGCGGGCGGCACCAACCGATCGCCGCGCACCTCGCACACGATCGCGGTGATGTTGTCGGTGCCACCTGCGGCGCGCGCCGCGGCGACCAGCAGCTTGACGGCCTCGAGCACGGTGTGTGGCGTCGACAACAGCAACGCGAGCGCCGGATCTCCGACGAGCCCGTGCAAGCCATCGCTGCATAACAACACGCGATCGCCCGCGCGCAGCTCGATCAGCGAGAGGGATGGCTCGACATCATCACCGACGCCGAGCGCTTGCAGGATCGCAC
>JACCYD010000809.1 GCA_013696695.1 Deltaproteobacteria bacterium
TACTGCGCGAGCGCCCACGCGGTCGCGCAGCCGGCGAACCCAGCTCCCACGATCACGACGTCGGTCGAGCGCGCGGACACCGGCGCCTTGTAGCACGCGCGCCGGAACTTCACGATCTACGTCGCTGGCGTTGACCGCCCGCCACGAGCCAACGCAGACTGGCGGCATGCCGAAGTTGACGCGGATCGATAAGGAAATCGAGATCGGCGAGATCACCGACAAGCAGCTGGCGTTCCTCGTCGAGCAGCTCGAGGAAGAGCACGACGAAGATCAGGACTACTACATCGATCGCGACACGCTCGAGCTGATGTCCGATAACGGCGCGGATCCCGAGCTCCTCGCCATGCTCGAAAAAGCGATCGGCGACGACGAGAGCATGAACATCGCCTGGGAATGATCCTGGCGACTGGATCGGCCGGCTAGTCGGCCCGAAATTCGCCGGTGGCTAGTCCGGTTGCGCGGGGTGGGGGCCATGATCTCCAGCGGTTGCCCACGACGCTGTGCGGCATCGGGCTTGCTGATCGCAAGGGACATGAAGCGTCTCGCCTCGATCCTCGCCGCCGCGGCCCTCGCAGCTCCCATCGGTTGCACCGATGACACCGACTTCCTGGACGGTGAAGCCATCAAGTCCGAGGACGGCAAGGCCGACTCCAGCGCGCTGGCGATGTTCATCGACGTCGAGTTCGAAGGCAAGCTCGTCACCGACTTCAGCTTCGATAACCGCAACTCGATCGAGGATCAACTCCTCTATACGGTCGGTCAGCTCAACGGCTTCAACGCCGTCGGACGCATCGACAAGGCCGAGCTCTCGAACATCAACAAGACCACGGTCGACGGCAAGACGCAGATCACGTACACCGCGAAGCTTCCGGTCGCGTGGCCGAAGCGTGATGGCCTGCCGGCGTCGGTCGAGCTCAAGCTACCGCTCGACATCTCCTCCGCCGGTCAGACGGCGTTCGCCGACAAGTACAAGGAAGACTGCGTCGACTTCGGCGCGCACGACGTCGACTCCGGCTCGATGTTCTATTACTACCGGCCGAAGAATGCCGGCTGCAAGATCGCCGCGGCCGACGTGCTGACCGTGCAGGCCTCGGCCTCGCCGAGCCCGACGCAGTCGACCGGCAAGTTCCCCGAGTACAACAAGGTCTGGGAGGACGGCCGCCTCGAGGTGCTGGCCATCTTCGGCAAGTTCGAAGACGGCGCCACCAGCGGCGACGCCGGCATCGACGCCTACAACGAATTCATCAGCGAGATGAAGCGCGAGCTCGGCGCTAGCAACGTGGCCACGATTCCAGCGAGCATTCCGTCGAGCCCGGGCGTCGCGATGCCCGACATCGAGTTCACCGCCACGCGCGCCGATGGCAAGAAGGTCCACGTCGTCGCGCTGATGACCGACAACGTCACGACCGGTCTCTCGCAGACCGCGTTCCGCTCGCGTTACGAGGCCGCGTCGACCAAGGCCGACTTCATCGTCTACAACGGCCACGCTGGTCTCGGCACCAACGTCCGCGCACTCGCGCAGGCAGGCAAGTGGGTCCAGGGCCAGTACGTCATCGTCTACATGAACGGCTGCGACACCTTCGCGTACATCGACGACGCGCTGTTCAACTCGCACAAGGCGGTCAACCCCGACGACACCACCGGCTTCAAGTACATCGACATCGTCAACAACGCGATGCCGGCGTTCTTCCACTCGATGGCCGGCGCGACGATGTCGATGTTCCGCGGGCTTCTCGACCAGGCGAACCCGAAGACGTACGAGCAGATCTTCCGCGGCATCGATAGCTCCCAGGTCGTGCTGGTCTCCGGCGAGCAGGACAACACGTTCACCCCGGGTGGCGGCGGTACGCCGACCACGTGGCCCGGCCTCACGGATGCGGGCTCGCTGAAGAAGGGCGAGTCGAAGAAGTGGTCGACGCCGACCGTCGAAGCCGGCCGTTACACCTTCGCCATCACCGGTTCGGGTGGCGACGCCGACCTCTACGTCCGCGTCGGCTCGGCTCCGACCACGGCGCGCTTCGATTGCCGCCCGTTCAAGACCGGCTCGAACGAGAGCTGCACCGTGACGCTCGCGCAGCCTGCTCCGATCCACATCATGGTCAACGGCTTCTCGTCGACCGCGGCGAAGTTCAACATCACCGGCAAGAAGAACTAACGAAGCTCGACGCCGAGCTCGAAGATCAGCGCGGTCGCGCGCGCACCGTCGGACAGGCCCTGCTCGAGACGCGCGCCTGCCGAGAGCGGCGTATCGCGACCGACGAGATCGAGCGTCAGCTCCGTCGATAGACCGGTGCGACCGACGCCCGCATCCTCCATCGCGTCGCCCCACCGGCGCTCGAGGCGTTCACCGACGCCGAGGACCACCGTGGTGTTGCGCGTGGTGAGGATCGACGTGCTGACGCCGATCGCGCCACCGATGGAATCGAAGGTGGCCGCGCCCTGGCGTTGCGACCAGTCGACGCGGGTGACGATCGAGACATTGTCGCGCAGCTTCACCGAGGCCATCAGGCCGGCGCCGAGCGCGCTCTCGGTGCCGCCGCGGAGGCCGGTACCGAAGCCGAGGCGAACCCCGGCGCGCACCTTGGTATGGATGGCGTCGCGCTTCAGGCGGCGCAGCTTCAGCAGCTTCAGATCGTCCTCCGGATCCGCGATCCAGCCATCGGTGAAGCTGACCTGGGTGCCGCGGTGATAGCGATGCATGCCCTTGGTGATGGTGGCGAGCTTGGCCTCGACGTCGGCCTTGCGCGCCGGTGCGATCCGCTCGAGCAAGCGCAGCAGCGCGATCGCTTCGTCGTAGCGGCGCGCCGCCGAATACGCGACGGCGACCGACATCACGTCGTCGGGATCGAGCTGCGTGAGCTTCGACAACTTGTCGACGATGCGGATGATCTCGTTGTCGCAGCTCCGCCTGGCGTACCAGTGCTCGCACGGAGCCATGCCGAAGTATTCGAACAGCAGCAGCCCGGCGGTGAGATCGGGAGGATGGGCGCCGAAAGCGTCGCGCCACTCGTCGATGATCAGCGCGCGTGCACCGCTCTCGGCGTCGACGTGCACGACGATGCGCACCAGCTCGCGGCGTGCCGTG
>JACCYD010000815.1 GCA_013696695.1 Deltaproteobacteria bacterium
TAGTCCTTGTCGGTGGCGTCCTTGATCGTGAGGGTGATCTTCACGCGGCTGGGCAACCAACCCTTCTGGCCATCGGCCTGGGTGGTGTCCCAGCTGTCCTGCCATTCGAGGTTCTTCCAGTTCCAGAATTCGATCTTTACGCTCACGAGGTTATGCACGAGCACGTCGTATTCGGCAGGCTCGTCATCGGGCAGCAAGTTCGACGGCCGGCGCTGCTCGCGGCGGATCCAGTTCACCTGTCCCTTGTTCTCTCGATCGCTGAGGACGACGTACGAGATCACGGTCTGCTCTGACTCGTTGGCATCGGCCCACAGCACGCGGTGACCGAGTGTCGAGAATCTGATCTCGGGCGCTTTCGACGACGGCCGCGCGATGAACATCGTGCGCGGGTTGGTCGCATTCTGGTCCTCGTTACGCGACAGGTACGCGCTTTCGAAATCGGCAGTGATCTTCGCGAGCGCCATGCGCATCTCGTGATTGCGCTCCTCGAACGCCTCGAACGTGGTGCGAGCGGTGTGCGTGTTGGAGACCGTGCTCCACACCAGCGTCATCATCGCGGCCATGATCGCGGTCGCGATCAGCACCTCGATCAGCGTCAGGCCCGCTTGTGACTTGCGGCGCTTCATCGGCCACCACCACCCGAGCCGCGCGTCGGCCGCGCCGAGCCGGAGCCGCGACCGGAGCTGGAGCCCGAACCACTACCACTGCCACTGCCCGCGCCTTCTTCGATGTCTTGCGAGCCGAGGCCCGACAGCACCTTGTCCATCGCGCCCGCGTCGGTGAAGAACGCGACGGTGGTGATCGACTGCTCTTCGCCGACGACCAGATACGTCACGGTCAGCGTGACCTTGCGGATCGAGACCTTGAGGACCTCGGAGACCATCGAGTACTGGCCCTGGATGAACGACGCGCCTTGCTTGGCGTCGATGCCCGCGCCGGCCGCGCCACCCGCGCCACCACCGAACCCGCCGCCGAGTTGCGACATCATGCCGCCGAGCGCGCTGTTCTCGAATCCCGAGCTCGCATCGCCGTCGTCAGATCCGGATCCAGAGCCGGAGCCGCGATCGGTGGCGAGCTCTTGCAGCGAGTCCCAGCTCGGGAGCTCGACCTGCTCGACCTTGTAGCTGTACTTGATGTTCGGCCAGCCCTCTTCCTCGAAGTTCTTGTTCTCCTCGGACTGGTCGGTCTCGGTGAAGCCATCCTTGAGGAGCTTCTCCTCGATGTCGTACATCTTCGCGCGCGCCAGATCGGTGGTGACACCCATCATCTGCGCCTTGATCGCAGTGTTCATGCTGCCCGCCGCGCTCTTGATCAGCACGGTGAGCGAGAACCCGAGGATCGCGAGTCCGATCATCACTTCGATCAGTGTGAAGCCACGGGGCGACCTCATTTGTCGCTCTCCCGCTGCTTGTCCTTGTCGCCCATCACGTTACGCAGCATGTGCGTGTCGACGTCTTCGAGCTTTCCGGACTTCTGCGTCACGCGTCCGGTCAGGCCCGCCACCATCACGGTGCGGACATACTCGCCGTCGGTCATCTCGATCACGGCCTTCTCCGCCGAGCCCGTCGGGAAGAAGTAGATCGCGACCTCGCCCTTCTTCGTGCTGAGGTCTTTGTGCTGGACCCAGACCTCCGAGAACTTGATCCCGGCAACCACGTTGAGGTTGCGGATCCAATCGGCGTCCTCGTTGTTGATCTGGACGTAGCGCTTCTTGACGTTGTGAAGCACGCCCGACACGCCGGCTTGCGCGGGAACGCAGGTGCGATCGGCGACGTGGTGGCCCGCGATCGCCTTCGCGCGCCGCATCGCCTCTTCAGGATCGCCGACCGCTAACGTGTCGGGTGGCAGATCGCGGAGCTTCTCGTTGCCCTTCTCGACCGCCTTCTTGGTGTCTTCCTCGTTATTGGTCACCGCTTCTTCGCGCTGGAGTCCGGCCGGCCCCTGGCAGACGTCGATGCGGTACGCGTTCTTGTCGAGATCGAACACCACGCGATGTTGCTCGCCATGTTCGAGCGCGAGCTGCGAGGCGCGACGCAGCATCGCCGACAGCTCCTCGGCATCCTCGACCAGGTCCGCCTTGGTGATGCCTCGAAGGCCGCTGCGCAACGCATACAGGCCGAGCCCGACGATCGCGATCACGATCATCATCTCGAGCAAGGTGATGCCCCGTTGGGAGCTATGCGTGCGGTGACGGCGCATGGTCAGCGGCGGTGGTTCCAGGACTTGATGTCGTCTGCGGTACCTGCGAGACCGTCTTCACCGACCGAGTACACGCCGACCAGGGGCTGCGGCGCGGAGCGCACGCACAGCACCTCGTAGCGATAGCCCCACGGGTCGATGGCGTCGTCCTCACAGCGATCCACCGTGCGCAACATCTCGTGGACCGAACGCGGGCAAGCCCGGCCCGGGTGCTCGAGCGCCCACCGCGGGAACAGCTCGTGAGCCAACGACGCCACGCGAACGCGCGAGAGATCGAGCTTCGAGCTGGTCGCCTCGGCCTGGCTGGCGAGCACGGTCACGAGAAGGCACGGCAGCAGCTTCACTACTTCTTGACCCGTTCCCACGACTTGATGTCGTCCGCGGTGCCGTCCTTGCCGTCCTCGCCCATCGAGTAGACAGCGAGGCCCTTGACGCCAGCCGGCGCGGTGTCGCCGCAGAGGAACTTGAACGGCTTGCCCCACGCGTCGACATACTCCTCGGCCGTGGCGGACTGATCGACGGCCTTGCCGACCTCGAGGAGCGTGTCCGGGCACTGCTTGTCGTTGTTCGTCGACGCCCAGCGCGGGTACTCCTCCTTCGTGATCTTGTCGACCTTGACCTTCATCAGGTCGACCTTGCTGCTCGCGAGCGAGCCCATGACGCGCGGGACGACGATCACGACCAACAGGCCGAGGATCGCGATCACGATCATGATCTCGAGGAGAGTCAGACCAGCTTGAGCCTTACGACGGGTGGAACGGGCGACGAGCGAGGACGAGTTGCGCATGACGAGTGACTCCTTTGCTTTCACTTCGGGCCGGACAGCTGACCCATATCCATGATCGGCTGCATGATGGAGATAACGATGAAGGCTACTGTGACGCCCATGCCGAGCAACATCAGAGGCTCTAGGAGCCCGATAAACCGCGTCAGCTTGGTGTCGATCTCGGATTCGTAGGCAGCTGCGACGCGCTCGAGCATCTGCTCGAGCTGGCCGGCTTTCTCGCCGACCGCGGTCATGTGGATCATGGTCGGCGGGAACTGCCCGGATTTCTTGAGCGTCGCGGCCAGCGCCTCACCTTCGGTGACCGCCTTCTTGGCGTCGTCGATGGTGGTCTGGAGGATGACGTTGTTCATCGTCATCTTCGCGGCATCGAGGGCACGCAGCATCGGCACGCCGGCTTGCAACATCGTGCCGAGCGTGCGCGCGAACCGGGCGACGTTGATCACGCGCACCAGCGGCCCGATCACCCACAGCTTGAGCGTGAACCGGTGCCAGACCTGCTTGCCGCCCGGTGAGTTCTTCCACAGCACGAACCCGGTGATCGCAGCGGTGATTCCAACCAGCAGGAACAACCAGTTCTTACCGATGAAGTTCGAGATCGCGATCAGGAACTTGGTATTGAGCGGGAGGTCCTTGCCCTGCTGGACGAGCGTCTTGGTGATCTCGGGAATCACCTTGATCATCAAGACCGCGATGATGATCGTGCCGATCAGCACCATCACCGCGGGATAGATCATCGCGCCGGTGACCTTCGCCTTGAGCTTCTGCGTGGCCTCGAGGAAGTCGGCGAGGCGGCCGAGCACCTCGTCGAGGTTACCGGCAAGCTCGCCGGCGCGAACCATCGACACGAACAGCTCGTCGAACAGCTTCGGATATCTCGCGAGCGCGTCACCGAGCGACGAGCCCTCGTTGACCGCGGTGCGGATCTCGGAGAGCTGCGCCTTGAAGCGCTGGTTGTCCATCTGCTCGACGAGCGCGGACATCGTCTCGGCGAGCGGGATGCCGCTCTTGAGCAGCGTTGCCATCTGGCGCGTGAACGACGCGACCTCGGTCTTCTTGACGCCGCCGAGCAAGCCGCCGAGATCGACCTCGCGACCGAGCCCGGCGCCGCCCTTCTTGCGCGCCGCTGCAGCCGCGCCCTTGCCGCCCCTCGACAGCTCGAACGACATCACCATGACGCCGTCCTTGCGAAGCAGGTGGCGCAGGGTCTTCGGCGAGTCGGCTTCCTTCGTGCCGCTCACGTTCTTGCCGCTCTGCGCGACTCCCTTGTATGCGTACATCGCCATCGATCAGTCTCCCGACTCCGCGGTCGTCAACAACACTTCCTCTGGTGTCGTCATGCCGAGCACGACCTTGCGTGCACCGTCGAACCGCAACGCGACCATGCCGGCGTCGATTGCGGCGTTGCGGATCGATCCAGCATCGGCCTTCTCGAGCGCGAGGCGGCGAACGGTGTCGTTGATCATGAGCAGCTCGTAGATGCCGGTTCGGCCCTTGTATCCGAGCTGCTGGCAGGCATGACAACCCACTGGTTCATACACCGTGCCAACGGGCGGGGGCCGCTTGCCTTTGACGCTGGGGAACTGATACGCGCCGGCGAAGAACTTGGCCGGATCCAGGCCTAGCTCCACGAGCGTGGCATCTGACGGGCGAACCGCGCGCGCGCATTCCTTACACGGACGGCGGACCAGGCGCTGCGCGAGCAGGCCGACCAGTGACGATGCGACAAGGAATGGCTCGATGCCCATGTCGATCAAACGCGTGATGCCACCGGCGGCGTCATTGGTGTGGACCGTGGACAGCACGAGGTGACCGGTGAGCGAGGCGGTGATCGCGACCTCGGCGGTCTCGCGATCGCGGATCTCGCCGACCATGATGACGTCGGGATCCTGGCGAAGGAACGAGCGCAGGCCCGACGCGAACGTCAGGTCGATCTTCGAGTTGACCTGGGTCTGCGAGATGCCTTCGAGCTGGTACTCGACCGGATCCTCGACGGTGAGGATGTTGAGATCGGGCGAGTTGATCTCGGAAATGCACGCGTAGAGCGTGGTGGTCTTGCCGGAGCCGGTCGGGCCGGTGACCAGCAAGATGCCGTGCGGGCGCGCGATGATCGAGCGGATCGTATCGAGGTGATCGTCGGCGAAGCCGATGTCGGCGAGACCGAGGAGCACGGAGCTGCGGTCGAGGAGACGGATCGTCACGCTCTCGCCAGCCGACGTGGGCGATGTCGCGACGCGCATGTCGACATCCTTGCCGGCCATCTTGCGGCGGATGCGGCCGTCCTGTGGCAACCGCTTCTCGGCGATGTTGAGGCCGGACATGATCTTGATACGCGCGAGGATCGATTGCTGGAACTTCTTCGGCGCGCGCTTGGCTTCGCGCAGCACGCCGTCGACGCGGTAGCGGACGATGATGTCCTTCTCGCCGGGCCGGATATGGATATCCGACGCGCCTTCCTTGGCGGCCTGGAACATCAGCGAGTTGACCCAGCGAATGATCGGGGCCTCGTCGTTGGCGTCGAGCATGTCGACGAGCTCCTCGTTCTGGAACTCCTCGGGCTCGTCGTCCTTCTTGACGCCTTCCTCGAGCTCGGCGCCGCCGCGCAGCCGGGTGTACGTCTTGTTGATCGCGTCGGTGATCTTGGTGGTCGAGGCGACGACGGCGTCGACCGGCTCGCCGAGCAACACGCCGACCGCATCGATCACGTCGACCGCGGTGGGATCGGCAATCGCGACCATCACGCGGCCGGAGGCCGAGCGGCCGAGCGGCAACACCAGCCGCTGGCGCGCGAAGTTGATCGGCAGCTTCTCGATCAGCTCGACGCCGATATCCTCGGCGCGCGGCAGATCGCGCAGGTAATCCATCTCGGCTTGCAGGGACAGCGCGTAGGCGAGCTGGTCTTCATCGGCGAGCTTGAGCCGGAGCAACACTTCGCCGAGCAAGCCGCCTTCTTCGAGCTGCTTGGCGAGCGCGCGGTCGATCGCCTCTTGCGACACGCCGCAGCGCGCGACCAGGAGCTCGCCGATCAGCGGCGGAAACCCGGGGACGACTTGCGCGCCAGGAGACGGTGCGTAAGGCGAGTTGATCGCCATCGCTTACTTCTCTTTCCTCGCTGGAGCGGCGGGTGGAGGAGGTGGGGCGTCGGGCGAGTCGATGGTCGACGGGATGTAGTCGATCACGCCGGGCTCGACCTGTTGCCGACTGCCCAGGTTGCGGAGGCTCTCGAGATCGAGATCGATGGTCTGCAACGTGCGGTTGATCTCCTCGACCATGCCGCGCTTGCGGCGATAGTCGGTCTTCGGCGAGTACTTCATCTCGTTCAGCGTCGAGAACGAGCGCACGAACTCCTCGCGCTCGCGGACCTTCCGCTCGCGGATCGATTGGAGGTCGAGCTGATCCTTGATGATGTAGGGCGTGAGGAGGATCAGGAGGTTGGTCTTCTTCTTGGTCTTCTTCGTGTACTTGAACAGGTAGCCGAGGATCGGGATGTCGCCGAGCAGCGGCACCTTGGCGACCGAGTAGATGTCGCGCTCCTGGATCAAGCCGCCGATCACGACGCTCTGCTGATCGTTGACCACGACCTGCGTCTTCAGCTTGCGCTCCGTCCAGGTCGGACCGAGCTCGGCATCGGAGCCGCCGATGTCCTTGCTCTCCTGCTCGATCTCGAGGCGCACCGAGTCGTGACTCGAGATGTGCGGTGTGATGTTGAGAACGAGGTTGAGCTTCTCGCGCTGGATGTTCTGGCCGATGCCGCCCGGCAGTCCGCCGGCGCCGCCGGCAGCCGGCAACCCGAAGCCGCCGAACGACAGGCCGGCCTTGTATGGAATGTTATTACCGACGGAGAACTCCGCCTTCTCGTTGTCGATCGCGATGATGTGCGGCGCGGACAGCACGTTGGTGTTGTCCTGGGTCGCCAACGCCTGGAACAGCAGGCCGTAGGAGGGGATCGAGGTCCCGAGGAACGTCTGCGAGTTCGTCAGCGGCGCGCCGATGATGCCGCCGATCAGGCCGTTCGCCGAGACCAGCGACGTCAGGTCGAGCGACTTGAGGTTCGGGGTCTGGACGCCACCGAGGATCAGATCGCCGCGCGACGTGGGTACGCCGCCGTGCGATGACGTTCCGATGTTGAGGTCTTTCGAGAGCTGGACCTCGAGGATCAGCGCTTCGATGAAGATCTGACGGCGCTTCTGATCGAGATCCTTGATCACGCGCTTGATCGCGATGAAGTCGCGGCCGCTCGACATCACGATCAGCGAGTTCGTCGCCTTGTCGCCGATGATGCGGACCTGACCTTCGAGGGCCGTGCCTTCGAGCGACTGCGGCGTCGGCGCCGGGGCTGGCGCGGCGGGGCGACCCGGTTGACCCGGTTGCCCGCCCTGCCCGCGTGGCGCGGCCTGGCCGAGCGCGGTGTTGAGCGTGGTCGCGAGCTCCTCGGCGAGCGCGTTGGCGAGCGTGTAGACGTGGATCGAGTTGCCACCCTCGGTCTCGAGCGAGATGTCGAGGCGCGCGACCAGCGCCTTGACGCGCAGGTAACCGGGCTCGCTCGAGACGACGATCAGCGTGTTGGTGCGATCGTCGACGAGGATCTTCGACGGCACCGCACCCGCGACCTCGTCGCCTGCTGGCGCACCGGCCGCGCCCTGCGCACCGGGCAT
>JACCYD010000850.1 GCA_013696695.1 Deltaproteobacteria bacterium
GCCGTCGCCATCACCGACGAGCACGGTGCATATTCGTTGGCGGTTCCCGTCGGTACCTACACGCTGACGTTCTATTACCTCGAGGTCACGCTCGAGGTGCCGAATGTGGTGATCTCCACCGACACCACGTTCGTGCCGACGATCCTCGAAGAGCCGAAGGGCAATGACCTCGGCTGCACGGTCTGGCTCGATTCCAGTCCTGATCTCGGCTCGATGCCGCGGTTCGGCATCACGACGACCCGCGCCGCGATGCCGGTGTCTCGAGATCGCACGCATCGCTCGTGGATCGCTCCAGCCGCTTCCGCGGACCCGAACACCGCCGTCACCACGATCGCCGACGGCACGCGCCTGCAGCGCGCACCCGGGATTCCGATCGCGTTCGTGCAGGAGGTCAGCACCTCGACGTTGCGCGTCCCGATCGAACTGGCGGCTGGCTCGGGTGGCGGAGCCGACGTTTCGCTGCGCAGCGGCAGCAACGAGACCCACGGCGACGCGCGCCTCGTGTTCGGGCTGGACCGCGCACGCGATGCAACGCTGGCAACGGGCGGGGTCGAGGTGTTCGCCGGTGGTCCGCTCGACACCGACAACGTGTGGATGGCAGCCGGGCTCGTCGCGAACCGTCGGCCTGACGACCAGATCGACGCCCATGGCATGGCCAGGCTGAACTACGCGAAGTCCTCCGAGCATCAAGGCGAGCTGGTGGCGCTCGCTCAGGCGCTCGGTGACGGCACGCGCGACGGTTGGGCGCAGGCCCGATGGGTCTCGAAGTTCGACGACAACAAGCTCGAGCTGACCGCGGGTGCGACGGTCGAACAACTCGATCTCCCCGCCCCGGGGATCGCGCGCGACATCGATCTGGCGGGCGACCTCACGAACCGCGCCGGAGGTCAGGTCGGCGCGAAGTGGCGCCGCAAGATGGCGGGCTACCACCAGCTCGTCGCCATCGCGCGCGGTGGCGGTGGGCTCCGCGGAACGACGCGCCACGATGACATCACGATCGCCGTTGGTGACGACTGGCAGCTCCGACCGAACATCGCGCTCCAGGTCGGTGTGCGTGCGGATGCTCGCCGGTTCGGCGAGGCGCGTGCACAGGTGCTCTCACCGCGCGTGTCGCTGGCGTACGACTTCACGATGGAGGGCCGCTCGGATGTGTTCATCGCGTACCAGCGCGTGCCTCACCTCGACGACGGGCTTCCCGGCGACTGGCTCGCGGCCCCGACACGTCATCACGACGAGCTGGCCACGGGCGTGAGTTACCTACCGAACGCCGCCAGTAATGCAGTCATGTTCGGCGTCGGCGGACGCGCGCGGTGGTCGGCGGATGATGAAGCGAAGGTCGGACTCGAAACCTGGGTGCGTTACCAGCGCGGGAGCACGGTGCTTCATGCGGGGGCCACGACGCTCGGCAACGTCGGAACGCTCGTCGGCCAGCGCCGGGTCATCGATCGCAAAGCCAATGTGCTCTACGCGGGAACCGCGTTGCGCGTCGCGCCCGATCGTCGCGAAGGTGGCGGCGTCCTGGTCTGGAAACACACGGGAGATCGCGATCGGGAGCGATCGCGATCGGACCTCAGCTTCGACTTCTCGCTCGAGGGCTACGGCGGCAGCGAAGGTCCGGGCGCGCGCTTGCTGCTCGGTGCGTCGTGGTGAGGTACGGCTCGGGCGACATCTGGATCGTGCGCGTTCTCGCACCAGGCTACGTCGCGGTGGCTCGGCGAAACGTTGGCATGGCCGCGTGCTCAACCCTCCGGGCCTACGGATCACCGAGAGTAGCGAGCCAGCGATCGATCTGATCGAGCTCCTCACGATCACACGGTCGATTCGCTGCACCGCGGGCCTGGACGATCCGGCGGTTGTGGGGATGGAGCTGCAAGGTGACCTTGCGCGCGCCGTTGGCTGTGACCGAGAAGATCGCGGCGTTGCCTTGCGCGCAGAGATAGGCGTACGACGCGACGCAGTGGTGCATCGCTCGGCCCTCGTCGATCAACTCTGTATCGCTAGTGAGCTCGCGGATCGACCACTGCACGTCGCCGCGCAGATCTTCCCAGTCCCACCCGCGGCGCCGCCACGAGATCGGAAGACCACCGGATTGCCCCGCGCGGGGTCGAGCGATGAGCTCGTTGTATCGAGTTGCCTCTTCGAGTGCGCGCGCGGGCTCGCGACCACGCCAGCTGAAGCGTGCTGCCTCTGAACGCTGATGCGCGATGTCCTCGGTGTGGTGGTGCATCGCCCAGGCGAGGATGAGCTCGCATGCAGCGTCGTCGAGCGCCGCGCGATGCCCGACGAGCCAGCTGACGGTCGCCCGCCAGAAGCCCGCACTCGTAGTGGCGGCCGGATCGTAGCTGTCATCCCAGTCATCGTTCGGGCGAGCGTTGTCACCGTCGAGCTGTGCCGTCGGATCGACTCGATAGGCGCCGTGCGCCCACAGGCGCGCGTGCTCGATCGTCGAGCCACCGAGCCGCGACACCTCGGCCCACATGACCGCTTCGAGGGTGCCGAGCTCGGCCGGTGCCGCGAGCAAGTACTGCGTGAAGCGCGCCGAGATCTGCCAACCAAACTGCGGAGCGGCGCGATGGAGACTCGCTCCTTGCCCGAACAGCACGCACCAGCATGCCCACTTCAGCACCGGGAGACTCGAGCCCAGCCACGCACGATAGAGAGGTTTCGGAAGCGGGTAGCGTACGAGCAGGTGATCGACGAGGGATCCGGTCACCACATCGAGATCGGTCGTGTCGTCGGGCGGCAACCACGCGGAGAGCGGACGGATCCAGAACGGGGCAAGCACGAGCGCCATCACGGCGGGGCCCCGCTGGTCCGCGAACCAGCGCCCCAGGACCGGTGTCTTGACGACAGCCGCGCGAATGTCGTCGAGGTGGCCGGCGCGGCGTAAGTTCTCGACATAGTCCTGACGGCTCGCGCGAGAGATCGCGACCTCCAGATGGGCGTGCAAGGCCTTCGCGAGCTCGTTCGGATTCGTCTCCGGCCATGAGCGTGCGTCGGACGACGGAGTCCACGTCTCGCGTGTGGGCTCGCCCAGAAAATCCGCGAGCGACGGCGCCAACGCGACGCCGAGAACCTGTTCCCAGACGCTCTGAAGATGAAAGTCGAGTGCGCTCGCCTCGTACGGTGCCCAGTAGTCGTCGCCTTCGCCGTCGACATATGGATCGCTGTCGATCTCGTGACGACAGGAAGGGTCCTCGTCGCGCAGTCGCAAATAGCGGCGCGTGAGCTCGCCGTCGCGAAGCTTGTGATGACGATTGATCGGGCCCGGCACGTCGGAAACGTACCGCGAGGAGACTTGCCCTGCGGTGGTCAGAGCTCGACCGGTCAGAAGCCGAGTACGGTTTGGGTCCAGGCCTCGCCCCAGGTCTCGCGCGCGAACTGGCGCAACGCATCCGCCTCGGGTGCAGTACGCAGCGTGGCGGCGTAGTCGTCCTGCTTGTCCCATTCGAACTCGGTCATCGCTCGCCCGGCCGCGAACAGCTGCATCGCGCGGGCGATGTTCCACGCGGTGAAGCGACGGAACTGTAGGTTGCTCTCGAAGTACTCCGGGTCCTTGGTCTGCGCGGCCTTCGCCGTCGCGATCGCGTAGACGGTGAACTCAAGCGGCCCCATCACGACGTCGGTCCAACCACCATCATAGAGCCCGGCCTGGACCTGCCCGACGCCAACCTCGGCGCCGTTGAGATACGAGTTCCACTCGTCGAAGATGTAGAGCGGCGTGTCGTCCCACGCGACCTGGCCCTCGACGTAGAGGTCGTAGCGATCGCCGCGCAGGCTGGCAGGGATGTGCGCCTTGATGTCGGCCTTGCGCATCGCGGGCTCCTGCACGAACGCCACTCTTCCACCGAGGACGTAGAACGCGTTCCAGTCGAACGGGTTCGGTGCCTCGTAGCTGCGGAGGTGCGCGTGAATCCCGTGCGACGTCTCGTGAGCGGCGGTGGTCGCCGAATCGTCCCAGTACTGGGTGCCGTAGCTCGCCGGCAGATGACGCGCGATGTCCGTCAGCTGCGTGCCCCACGCGGACTGGCCGAGGCTTGGCTGCTGCTCCGCCCACTGGAACCATTCGATGCCCGCCGTGGGATCGTCCGGTATCGCGGCGTCGCCCTCGGGGGCTACCGGAGCATCAGGCGACGGATCGTCGCCGGGGGTTGGCGGCGTAGTGGCGGCCTGATGGCAGCCGAACAAGACGAGAGCGACCAGGGCGGCGCGCATGCGCGAAGCGTCGGCGACTGTTGACGACAAGTCAACAGCGTTCAGCCGCCTCGCGAATCCCCACGCTTGCCGGCGACTCATTCGCACTATCGACCTTCACGTTCCGATCGCGATTTCCAGCTGGCTGGGTGACTCGAGCCCGGAGCTCGTCAAGAACCGTGGTCGACAACGCGGAGTAGCTCACCATTGACGCCGCCAAAGGGTGCGCGGCCGGCGATCACCAATCCTGCTTTGTGGCCGCCGGGGAC
>JACCYD010000892.1 GCA_013696695.1 Deltaproteobacteria bacterium
GTCAACTGGCATGTCACCGCGAGCCAGTCGAGCTTCACGCCGCCGAACCGCGACGACTACATCTTCGGCTCGTGGGAGCCGTGGTGGGGGCGTCACTCGTATGGCGACGACGACGGGGGCGGCTACAAGGCGCCGAAGACGTGGAACCTCGTGGGCAAGACCGACGCGAGCGGCTCGCACATCGCGCACTTCGATTTCCTGTCGGCCAATCCCGCGGTGCCGATGTCGGTGACCGCGAGCGCGAGCGTCACCGACGTCAATCGCCAGACCTGGTCGTCCTCGGCGGCGCTGCTCGTGCACCCGTCGCAAGCGTACGTCGGGCTGAAGACCAAGAAGCCGTTCGTCGAGAAGGGGCAGCCGTTCGAGATCGATGTCGTCGGCGTCGACCTCGAAGGCAAGGCGCTGCCCGGCGCCAAGATCGAGGTCAAGGCGGTGCGACTCGACTGGGAATACAAGAAGGGCAAGTACACGACCAAGGAGGTCGACCCGCAGACCTGCGCCGTGACGGCTGCAAAAGATGCGATGCCGTGCAGCTTCGGCACGAAGGAGGGCGGCACCTACAAGGTGACGGCGATGATCGTCGACGCGAAGGGCCGCCCGAACCAGACGTCGATGACGTTCTGGGTGACCGGTGGCGAGCAGCCTCCGGCGCGCGAGATCGCGCAGGAGAAGGTTCAGATCATCCCCGACAAGAAAGACTACGCGCCCGGTAACACCGCCGAGCTGCTGCTCCAGGCGCCGTTCTATCCGGCGGAAGCAGTGATCAGCTGGCGACGCTCCGGCATCGTCAAGACCGAGCGCGTCGCGATCACCGGCCCGACCAAGGTGATCACGGTGCCGATCACCGATGCGATGACGCCGAACATGTACGTCCAGGTCGATCTGGTCGGCATGGCCGCGCGGCTCGACGACAAAGGCGATCCGGACCTCAAGTTGCCGAAGCGCCCGGCGTACGCGCTGGGCTCGATCAACCTGCCGGTGCCACCGAAGCACCGCACGCTCGCGGTCACGGTGACGCCGAACGCCGCGAAGCTCGCGCCAGGTGAGTCCGCGAAGATCAACATCGTCGTCAAGGACGCACAGGGGCGCCCGGTGCCGAACGCGGATGCGGCCGTGCTCGTTGTCGACGAAGCCATCCTGTCGCTCACCGGCTATCAGTTCCCGAACCCGATCGGCACGTTCTATGGAGCGCGCGGTAGCGACGCCCGCGACTTCTACCTGCGGTCGTACGTCAAGCTCGCGAAGCCGCAGGGCGACATGTACGCGGACCGCGATGCCGATGGCATCCTCGACGAGGAAGATCGCAACAGCGTCGGGGATGTGACGCTGTCAACCGGCAGCACGCGCCGCCCGCAGGCAGCTCCCGCGGCACGTATGCGTGCGGAGGGCGGTAAGGAACGCGAACAGAAGAAGGGCGAGAAGGCCAAGAACAACAAGCCCAGCGATGGCAAGGACGACGACGACGACGAACAAGGAGAAGGCGATCCGGCGAACAAGTCGATCGCGATCCGCTCGAACTTCAACCCGCTCGCCGCCTTCGCACCGGCGGTCAAGACCGATGCGAACGGGGTCGCGACGATCGATCTGAAGCTGCCCGACAACCTGACGCGCTATCGCGTCGTCGCGATCGCGACCGCCGGCGACAAGCAGTTCGGCAAGGGCGAGAGCAACCTGACCGCGCGCCTGCCGCTGATGGTGCGGCCGAGCCCGCCGCGGTTCCTCAACTTCGGCGACACGTTCGAGCTGCCGATCGTGGTGCAGAACCAGACCGATTCGCCGATGACGGTGAAAGTCGCCGTGCGTGCGACGAACGCGGCGGTGACCGATGGTGCTGGAAGAGAGATCAGCGTGCCCGCGAACGAGCGCATCGAGGTCCGCTTCCCCGCCGCTGCTGCCCTTGCTGGCACGGCGCGGTTCCAGATCGTGGGCTCGACCGGCAAATACTCCGACGCCTCGGAGCTCGCGCTGCCCGTGTGGACACCCGCGACCACCGAGGCGTTCGCGACCTACGGCGTGATCGACGACGGTGCGATCAAACAACCGGTCGCGCTGCCGGGCAAAGTCGTCACCGAGTTCGGCGGCATCGAGGTGACGACCGCCTCGACCAACCTCCAGGCGTTGACCGACGCGATGCTCTATCTCGTCAAGTACCCGTACGACTGCGCCGAGCAGCGGGCCTCGCGCGTGATGGCGATCGCCGCGCTGCGCGACGTGCTGACCGCGTTCAGAACCAAAGATATGCCGTCGCAGGCCGCGCTCGAAGCGAGCGTCAAGGCCGACCTCGAGCGGCTGTCGCAGATGCAGAACTACGATGGCGGCTTCTCGTTCTGGGAGCGCGGCCGCCCGAGCGAGCCGTACCTGACCGTGTACGTGACCAACGCGCTGGTGCGCGCGAAGGCGAAGGGGCTAGGCAACGCGGCGCTGCTCGAGGCACAGATCAACAAGGCCAAGCCTTACCTCAAGAACATCGAGAACCATTACCCCTGGTACTACTCGAAGGAAGTTCGCGCCGCGATCTCGAGCTACGCGCTCTACACGCGCAAGCAGTACGGGGAGCTCGACATCGCGAAGGGCCAGAAGCTCCTCCGCGACATGGGCGGCGTCACGAAAGTTTCGATGGAGACCAACGGCTGGCTGCTCGGCACGTTCGCGCAGCAGGCAGCGGCGGCGACCGAGCGCAAGGCGATCGTTCGCCACGTCCTCAACAAGGTCAGCGAGACGGCGGGTGCCGCGAACTTCACGACGAGCTACGGCGACGGAAACTACCTGCTGCTCGCCTCGGATCGCCGCGTCGACAGCGTGCTCTTGGAGTCGCTGATCCTCGAGCAAAAGGATCTGGACCTGATCCCGAAGGTCGTCACCGGCCTGCTCGCGCATCGCAAGCGTGGCCGCTGGCTCAACACGCAGGAGAACACGTTCGCGTTGCTCGCGATGGATCTCTACTTCCACACCTACGAGAAGGCGACGCCCGACTTCGTGGCGCGCGTGTGGCTCGGCAACGACTACGCCGGCGACCACACATTCAAAGGCCGCTCCACCGACTACTTCATGATTCCGATCCCGATGAAGGACGTCGCGTCGCATGACAAGCAGCCCGTCACGATCCAGAAGGATGGCAAGGGCCGGCTCTACTACCGGCTCGGCATGACGTACGCGCCGGCGAACCTCAAGCTCGACCCGGCGGACTACGGCTTCGTCGTGACGCGCAGCTACGAGGGCGCCGACGATCCGAAGGACGTCACGCGGCGCGCCGACGGCACGTGGGTGGTCAAGGCCGGTGCGCGCGTGCGCGTGAAGCTGAACATGGTCAACGAGAACCGGCGCTATCACGTCGCGCTCGTCGATCCGATGCCGGCAGGCTTCGAGCCGATGAACCCGGCGCTCGCGGTGACCGGGCCGATCCCGTCGGATCCGAACGTGCAGAAAGCGAAGGGCGCGTACTGGTGGTGGTACGGCCCCTGGTACGAGCACCAGAACATGCGTGACGAGCGTGTCGAAGCATTCGCCTCGCTGCTCTGGCAAGGCGTCCACACCTACGAATACGTCGCTCGTGCGACGACGCCCGGAAACTTCGTGGTGCCGCCGCCGAAGGCGGAAGAGATGTACATGCCGGAGACCTTCGGTCGCGGCGGATCCGATCGAGTGATCGTCCAGTGAAGGAGCTCTCCATGACAAGACCGATCCTGGCAGCGTTGCTGCTGGCTGCGTGTGGCGGCAAAGGCAACGACGGCGCGTCGCCGAACGTCGGCAGTGCATCGCCGGTCTCCGACGAGGTCTACGTCCAGCTCAAGGACGCACCACCGGGGCTCGACCTCAAGGTCTCCGAGGGCAAGGCTGGGCCACCCGCGTTCGATCGCAGCAAGATCGCACCGGCGCGAAAGCTCGCCGATGCCGAAGCGCAAGCGATGCTCGCGCGCGCGAAGCCGATCACCACGGATCCTGCGGATCAGCAGGCGTTCGCGCTGCGGCCGCGGTCGCAACCGGTGCCGCGCACCGGCGAGACGGTGACCGGCACGTTCCCGCCGCCGGCGTCGTCGCTGTTGCCCCCCAAGCCCAACGACGCCGGGCAGGACTTGAAGGTGCTGCGCTACATGCCGGAAGGCGCGGTGCCGATCGCGCCCGAGCTCAGCGTCACGTTCAGCCAGCCGATGGTCGCGGTGACCTCGCAGGGCGACGCGGCGGGCGTCCAACCCGTGAAGCTGACGCCGCAGCCGAAGGGCAACTGGCGATGGCTCGGCACGCGCACGATCCTGTTCGATCCGAACATTCGATTTCCGATGGCCACCACCTGGGCCGTCGAGGTTCCTGCCGGCACCAAGTCGATGAACGGTGGCGTGCTCAAGACCGCCACCAAGTTCTCGTTCGAGACGCCGACCGTCACGATGGTCTCGCACTTCCCGAACGGCTATCAGCCAGAGCACCTCGACGTGCCGATGTTCGCGCTGTTCGATCAGAAGATCGATGCGCAGGCCGTGATGGCGAAGATCACCGTCACCGCGAACGGCAAGGCCGTCGCCATCAAGCGCCTCGACGACGCCGAGATCACGAAGCTCGGCGACAGCAAGAAAGCGCGCGAGAAGCAGATCGCGGCGATGGTCGAGGCGGCGAAGAAGAACGATCAAGACGGCCGCTGGATCGCGTTCCGCGCGACGCAGGAGCTACCGAAGGACGCGGCGGTGGTCGTGACGATCCCGGAGGGCACGCCATCGGCGGAAGGTCCGAACACGACGAAGACCCCGCAGATCTTCCAGTTCCGCACCTATCCACCGCTGCAGATCGTCGAGGCGACCTGCGGGGGGATCTCGAGGGTCAACTGCCCGCCGGGCGCGGCGTTCGTCGTCCGGTTCAATAACCCGCTCGACGACGAGACGTTCGAGGAAGAGCTGGTCACGGTGAGCCCCGACATTGCAGCGCTCCGCGTCACGCAGTCGCACACCAACCTGATCATCCAGGGCGCGACGAAGGCGCGGACATCCTACAAGGCCACGATCGGCTCGAAGATCGTCGACGATTTCGGCCAGACCCTCGGCAAGGACGAGACCCGGACGTGGACCGTGGGCGATGCGCGGCCGTCGTTCTTCGGCCCGCAGGGCATGGTCGTGCTCGATCCAGCGGCGAAGAAGCCGACGCTCGACTTCTTCTCGACCAACTACGAGCAGCTCAAGGTCTCGCTGTGGAAGGTCGAGCCGGGCGATCTCGACGCCTACTACAACTTCCTCCGCAACCGCTGGAACAAGGACAACCCGCCGCGGATGCCCGGCACCAAGGTGTTCGACCAGCTGGTCAAGAC
>JACCYD010000893.1 GCA_013696695.1 Deltaproteobacteria bacterium
ATCTTGACCAGCTGCACGTCATTCGCGCGATCGCGGAGGATCCGCTTGAGCACGACGTAGCGCTCGACGCCTGTCCCACTGGTGCCACGCGCCAGAAAGATCTCGGCCATCCCTCCGGTCGCGAGTCGCGCCAGGATTTGGTAATTGTTGGCGGTCGACCCAACCTCGGGCATCACCCCGGACACGTTGGTGAATTGTACCGGAGTTCCCGGCGTCTTCCCGGATCAGGAGCCCACCATGCGCATTTCCATCGGCCACAGCATCTTTGTCGTCCTCGCGCTCGCGGCACCACTCGGCCTCGCACTCGCGGAGAGTCCGTCGCCGCCAAAGAGTGTGAAAGGACACCCGAACCTCCTGTCGGCGCAGAAGCTCGTCGCGCAGGCCTTCGATAAGCTCGAAGCGGCTCAGAAGGCCAACGAGTACGACCTCGGCGGACATGCCGCGAAGGCGAAGGAGCTACTGCGTCAGGCCAAGGCCGAGATCGGGCTCGCCGCCGAGGCAGCTGACAAGACCAACCCCAACCGCAAGAAGTCCGATCAGAACCGGTAGCTATTTGCGGCAGGACAGGAGATCGGTCGCGCAGACATCCTTGATCGCGGCGCCCGCCTGCCTGCAGATGTTGATCGTGCCGTCGCGCTTGTTCGGCGGCACGTTGCGATACCAGTCCTGCGCATGGCCATCGCGTGCGCGGCAGGCCGCGAGCGTGCAGACCACCGCGAGATCGCCATCGGCGCCGAGCTCGGTGCATGCGACGACGATGTCCTTGTAGCGCCGCTCGCGAAACGCCGCGTTGAGCTCGGCCTTGGTGCGCAGCTTCTTCTTGCGGGGCGTCACGGTCGGCATCGGCTTGTCGAGCTCCTCCATCTCGTCGGGCTCCGCGACGTCGACCGGCGCGTCGGCAGTGGCGGCGAGCGCGGCGTCACTTGCTGCGGGCGCCGCCTCGGGCTCCGCAGCATCGGCCTCGGCTTGCGTATCGCTCGCGATCGCTGCGGCATCCTCGGTCGCGTCAGGCGTCGTCGCGACGATCACGACGGAGTCGACCGGGGCGGGTGCGACCACGCGCCTCGACGATTCGGAGCGCGAGACCAGCACGAGCACGAGGATCACGACGCCGAGCAACGCGCCGCCGACGAGCCACCAGCGCAGCGTACTGAGGTTGCCGTGTGGCGGCGGCGGAAATCGCGGCAACGGTGCATTCGACGGGCGATACGATTCTTCCGGCAAGATCGCCGGCCCGCTCGGCGCGATGCGGGGGCCGGATTCGATCATGCGTGCGCCCGAGCTAGGCATGATCGGCTGCGACGGCAGCTGGGTACCGAGCGGTACGGTCGGATCGCCGGAGGGCGGCATGCGCGACAGGCGCATCGGCGGCGGGCTCGTCGGTGGATGCGACAGCCGGACCGGCGCGGGAACCAGGGGCGCGCCGATGATCGTGCGCGCCGGATCAGCGCCCTGATCGCGCTGCGTCGGCATCTCCGGCAACGCCAACAGCTCGGTCGCACGCGGTGGCGATGACGCACGTGGCGCCGGCGGCAAGATCTCCGTCGAGGGGCGCTGGGGCACCCCGCGCGCGAGGGCCGGCACCTCGCGGGTCTCCTCGTTCTGGCTGATCGCGCGGTCGCCATCTGCCGTCGACAACCGATCCGACGGCAACATCAGCCGCGCGCCGCTCGCCGTCGACAAGCGATCCGATGGCATCGCGACCAGGTTCGTCGTCGAATCCTCGGCTGGGACTGCCGAGAACACCGACGTCAGCTTGTGCTCGACAGTGTCGATCGATTCGCCCTCTCCGCCCTCGTCATCGCCATCGTGGGTATCGAGCTCCGCCGGCACCGGTGTCGCGGTCACCGCGACCGCTTGGGGCAATTCCGGTACGAGCCACGGTTCGACCGGCGCGCCGAACAGGTCGCGCATCATCCGAGCGAGCTGGGGCGGCGTGATGTTCGACTTCGTCGTCGCCGCGACCAGCTCGACGGCTTCGATCAGCTCCGCGGCATCCTGAAATCGTTCCGCGACCTCGGTGGCGAGCAGCTTCGCGACCAGCGCGTCGACCTCTGGCCAAAGATCCTCGCGGTACTCCGACGCGAGCGGCACTTCCTCGGTCGCGATCGCCGCCATCGTCCCGAACGCGGTCTCGCGTTTCCACAGCCGCTTGCCGGTCAACATCTCCCACGCGACGACGCCGAGCGAATACAGATCGCTCCGCCGATCGAGCTTCTGCAACCGGCATTGCTCCGGCGACAGATAGCCGACCTTGCCCTTGATCTCGCCAGCCTGCGTCTCGGGTCGCCCGACGAGCGCAGCCTTCGCGACGCCGAAGTCGACGACCTTGACCTGGCCGTCGTAGCTCAGCATCAGATTCGATGGCGAGATGTCGCGATGGACGATATCGAGCGGCTTGCCGTCGGCGCCCGCCCGATCGTGTGCGTGCTGCAAGCCGGCAGCGGTGCCGGCGATGATGCCGAGCACGGCGTGGACCGGTAACACCGTGCGGCGATCGGCCGCGCGCGTGACGAGGTCCTGCACGGTGACGCCGTGCACGTACTCCATCGTGAAGAAGTACGAGACGCCGAGCCGGCCGATGTCGAACACCTGCGCGATGTTCGGATGGCGAAGCTGCGCGGCGAGCCGTGCCTCGTCGAGGAACATCTGGACGAACTGGGTATCCGTGGCGCGCTCGCGAGCGATCCGTTTGAGCACCACGTGCCGGCGCAGGCCATTGCCGCCGACCACGCGCGCGAGAAACAGCTCCGCCATCCCGCCTTCGGCGAGCTTCGACAGGATCTCGTAGTTGTTGGCGGTAGTACCTAGGGCCGCCACGTACGGCTGATTCTACGACGGCCGGCCTCCCTACCGGCAATTACCGTCGGAACCACGCCCAACTACGAAGCCTTCTTCGACTTCGCGGCCTGCGCCTCGGCCCAGGTCACGACGCGATTGCGGCCGCCGTGCTTCGCCGCGTAGAGCGCGAGGTCCGCACGCTCGATCAGCGTCGTGCGATCGCGGCCATCCTCGGGGAACGCTGCGACGCCGATCGACTCGGTGACGGAGAGCGGGCCCTTGTCGGTCTCGACGACCACCTTGGAGATCTCGATGCGGATGCGCTCGGCAACGGCCTTCGCCTGCACGACGTCGACGTTGTCGAGGATGACGGCGAACTCCTCGCCGCCGTAGCGCGCGGGGATATCGATCTTGCGCGGCACTTCCTGGAGCACGCGGGCGACGCGGCGCAGGACTTCGTCACCTACCGGGTGACCGTAGTTGTCGTTGACCTTCTTGAAGAAGTCGATGTCGCATAGCAGCAGCGCGACCTTGTGGTTGTGGCGCTGCGCGCGCTGCAGCAGATCCTCGAAGCGCGACTGGAACGTGCGGTGGTTGGTCAGCCCGGTGAGGCCGTCCGTCGTCGCCATCGTCTCCATCTTCTTGTACATGAAGCCGTTCTGCAGCGAGACCGCGACCTGGTTCGCGATCACCGCGAGCATCTCGCGCACGTCCTTGGTGAATCGCTTCTCGGTGCGCGCCGCGAGCGCCATCGTGCCGATCGCTTCGTCGGCGACGAGCAGCGGCAACACCAGCAGCGACTTCGCATCGTCGAGCTTGATCTTGCGCGTGTAGATCGGCGCCGACACCTCCCTCGGCTCGCCGTTCGCCGGCAAGTAGTGGCGGTTCTTGACGACCATCGACGCGAGCCCGGCATTGTCCTTGAACTCGAGGTCCTTGATCTTCTCGTCGAACAGCCCCTCGCCGCCTTCCTTGATCCGCAGCGCCGCTACCTTGTGGCGACCCTTGTCGCGCTCGTACAGCGCGATCGCACCGGCGTCGAACTCGACGATCGCACCGGCCGCATCGAACGCGGTCTCCATCACCTGCTCGGGCGTCAGCGCCCGGCCGAGCATCGCGGTGGCTTGATAGAACCGCTCGTACTCGTACTTCGAACGCTCGACAGCGCGGAACACCTGCTCGGCCTGGACCACGCGCAGCACCTGCGCACTCGCCTCGGACAGGAGATCGCGATCGGCTTCGGCGAACGCGGCGTCGCGATCGGCCGCGAGGATGCCGCGGAGATGGCCGTTCTCGATGATCGGCAC
>JACCYD010000534.1 GCA_013696695.1 Deltaproteobacteria bacterium
CACACCGTCGGGCCGATGCGCGCGGCGCGCCGGTTCGCCGAGACGCTCGCCCAGGACGCCAACCAGCTCGCGCAGGTTCGCGGCATCAAGGTCGAGCTGTTCGGCAGCCTCGGGTTCACCGGCAAAGGCCACGGCAGCGACAAGGCGATCATCCTCGGGCTCGAGGGCGAGGATCCCGGGCTCGTCGATGTCGATTCGATCCCGGCGCGGATCGCGGCGATCGGCAAGACCAAGCAGGTGAAGCTGCTCGGCCAGCACCCGGTCGATCTCGATCCCGATGGCTCGCTGGTATTTCACCGCCGCGAGAAGTTGCCGCTGCACTCGAACGGCATGCGGTTCTCGGCACTGACGGCCACCGGCGCATCGATCGTCGAGAAGATCTATTACTCGGTCGGCGGCGGCTTCGTCGTCGATCACGCGGGCTCACCGGCGGATGGCAGCACGCCGGCCGATCAGGTCGTCGTGCCGTATCCGTTCAACTCGGGAGAGGATCTGCTCAAGCTGTCGAACGAGTACGGCATGAGCATCTCGACGCTGATGCTCGAGAATGAAAAAGCGCTGTGTCCCGAAGCCGAGGTGCGCAGCCGCGTGCACGCGATCTGGCAGGCGATGGATGCCTGCGTGAAGCGGGGCTGCGAGCGGGAAGGCATCTTGCCCGGCGGCCTCAAGGTGAAGCGGCGCGCTGCGGCTTCGCACCGCAAGCTCAAGAGTGATCCTGCCGGCTCGAGCGATCCGCTCGTGATCATGGACTGGGTCAACCTGTTCGCGCTCGCAGTTAACGAGGAGAACGCCGCGGGCGGCCGCGTGGTCACCGCGCCCACGAACGGTGCGGCCGGCATCATCCCCGCCGTGCTCATGTATTACCGGCGGTTCCTGCCAAACGCCGACGACGAAGGCACGCTGCGCTTCTTGCTGACGGCCGCGGCGATCGGCGCGCTCTACAAGAAGAACGCCTCGATCAGCGGCGCCGAGGTTGGCTGTCAGGGCGAGGTCGGCGTCGCGTGCTCGATGGCCGCGGGGGCGCTCGCGGAAGTGATGGGCGGAACGCCCGCGCAGGTCGAGAACGCCGCCGAGATCGGCATGGAGCACAACCTCGGGCTGACGTGCGATCCGATCGGCGGTCTCGTTCAGGTGCCGTGCATCGAGCGCAACGCGATGGGCGCGGTGAAGGCGATCAACGCCGCGCGGCTCGCGCTGCAGGGCGACGGCACGCACAAGGTGTCGCTCGACAAGGTCATCAGAACGATGTGGCGGACCGGTGCTGACATGAGCAGCAAGTACAAGGAGACCGCACGCGGTGGTCTCGCCGTGAACATTATCGAGTGTTGATCGGGTACGCTGAGAGTTAGTGGAGCTCACCGGCTTCGAGCCGCGGCGCAGCGATCTGGCGCGGGGCATCGTGATCGCACGCACCACGCGAGCGCTCGACGATACCGAGCAGCGAGCGCTGTGGAAGCTGCTCGGGCTTGCCGGGATCACCGAGTCCGACGAGGACGAGGACGGCGCGCCGGCGGATCCGGACGATGGCCCACCCGATCCTGCACGTCGCTGGCATGCCGCGCCGTGGATGCCGCCGAGCGCCGACGAGCTCGAACCGCAGCGGATCGCCATCGAGCAAGCGGCACGCACGTACGCGGTCGAGGCGATGTGGTTCGTCAAGGTCGAGACCGGGATCGACGGCGTGGCGTGGCTCGAGATGACAGCGAGCGAGCCGGAGTCCGACGAGTCAACGGAGAGCGTCGAGGAGGGCACCGAGCAGTCGGACGTGGCATCGCCGACCAAACCGGCGCCGATCGAAGTGCTCTACGCGGCGCCGGATGCTCCAGCCACGGTGGAGTTGGAGGACGACGCCGACGATGATGATGATGTCGATCTCGACGACATCTCCAGCGATCCCGATGCCGAGGATATCGGCGTGCTCGAGAGTCACTGGCGAAATGGGACGCCCCCGCTGGAACACACGGTGTCGTTTCCGATCGAGCGCTATCCCGAGATCATCGACGAGTACGACTGGGAGAGCTTCGGCGTCGCTTTCAAGATCGGTGGCGAGCAGTTGCCCGGCGAGGAGTCGGTGGTCAACGCGTTCTTCGCGCTCTGGCTGTCGGTGTATCAGGACGAGCGCGCCGAGGAGCTCGAGGCATTTCAGCGCGCGGACGTGATCCACGATCGCCGCCATCGCTCTGCGCTGATGTGGGTCGAGAAGTTCGCGGTGCCCGCGACCGCCTCCGATCAAGCGCACTTCCTGCTGTGGGTGATCGCGCGCATCCACGACATCCTCCCGATCACCTGGGCGCGCTTCGAGGTCATCGACAGCGCGGTCAAGTCACGAGCGACAGGCGAGGATGGCGATCCATTCGTGCTCGCCGGCAACCCGTTCGCGGATCGCTTCCGTCGCCATGGCGAAGAAGGTGCGCTGACCTGGGCGGTGTCGCAGAGCGCGTGGAGCCGGCGAGAGCTCGCGGGTATGTTGATCGAGGTCGCGCTCGATCACGATCCCGACGATCCGAAGACCGCGATCGTTGCGGAGCGCCTGCTGCGTCGTGCCCTCGCGTTCGATGCGCGCTCGGATGCCTCGGGCTACCTCGCGATCGTGCTCGTGCGGCAGCGACGGATGGGCGAAGCGATCGCGCTGGCACGTGAAGCGCCGAGTCGCGATGTTCGATTGCTGGTGGTCGGCGAGATGGCCGAGCACACGCCCGGCGAGCTCGACCCCGCGCTCGAGTTGCTCGATCCCGAGACCATGAACGACATCGATCCCGAG
>JACCYD010000949.1 GCA_013696695.1 Deltaproteobacteria bacterium
CGCCCGAGCCGGCCGAGCTGCTGCCCGCGCCGATCCTCCGTGCCCGCATGCCGTCGATGCCGCCCGCGGTCGGTCGCTACACGCTCGAGCGCCTGCTCGGTCAGGGCACCTTCGGTCGTGTGTTTGAAGCGCGCGACAGCAAGCTCGGTCGCAAGCTCGCGCTCAAGCTGCTCAACCCCGAGCAGGCCCGCTGCCCCGAGATTCGTCAACGCTTCGTGCAAGAGGCGCATGCCGCCGCCTGCATCAACCACCCCGGCATCGTCACCGTGTTCGATGCCGGCGAGCTCGACGATCGCGGCACCGCGTACATCGCGATGGAGCTCCTCGCGGGTGAATCGCTGCACGCGCGCCTGATCCGTCGCGGCGCGATGCCCTCTGCAAAGGTCCGCGAGATCGGGCGCCAGGCCGCCGCCGCGCTCCACGCCGCGCACCAGGCCGGCGTCATCCATCGCGATCTCAAGCCGGAGAACATCTTCGTGGTGCCCGATCCGGCGGCCGCCGATGGCGAGCGCATCAAGGTCCTCGACTTCGGGCTCGCGAAGCCCACGCTGTCCGCGAGCGTCAAGACGCAGGCCGCCACGGTGTTCGGAACGCCGGCGTACATGTCTCCCGAGCAGTGCGAATCGACGCGCGACATCGATCATCGCAGCGACATCTACGCGCTCGGCTGCGTGCTGTTCCAGCTGGTCACCGGTCGCCTGCTGTTCGACGGCACGATGCGCGAGTTGATCCTCCAGCATCGCGGCACACCGGCCCCGTCGATCCTCACCTTGGTCGGCAACGCGTGCCCGCAGCTCGCGGCGTTGATCGCCTCGATGCTCGAGAAGGATCCCTCCAAGCGTCCTCAGACGATGGCCGAGGTCGCGCAGGCGCTGTCACGTCCGGCAGGCAAACCCACGATCGACGATGCCGCCGAAACCCGCGAGATGCCCGCGATCGCCCGCACCGGTCGCGTGCTCGGTCTCGCGCTCGTCGCGTTCGCCACCGCGGTCGGCGTCGGCCTGACGACCGTGATCTAACGAATGGTGCACGGTGCTCAGTCGAGCGACGGCGGACCGCTCTCGACGTAGACCGTGATCACTTCGCTCCACAGCGGCTCGAGGAACGGAATCTCACCGCCCGAGTGGCAGCGGCGGTAATACGCGTTCGGCGCGTTGCTGCCGTGGCTCGGCTCGTCGGACGCATCGCCGTCGGCCTCGGAGTCGGGCACGCCGCCGCCGGTGGTGACCTTCGACTCGCACGCGAATGGAATCCCGAATTCGTGGACGAAGCAGTCCTCGGCGTAACCCCAACCACACTGGTTGAGGCCGAGCTCGCGGGTGTCGCCGAAGCCAGGCTCGGCGCAATCGCGATAGCTGAGGGCGCTGCCCTCGCTGCCTTCACCCTGCGCTTGCGCCTTGCCGCGGCACGACCAGCCGACGATCGGCAGCTCGCCGGTGAACAGATTGCCGTAGTACACGCCCTCCTCCTGCGTGAAGCGGCTGGTCTCGGCCGACGTCACGTGGAGGGCGTGGTGCGGGCCGCGCATGCTGATCTTCAGCAGCTGGTCCTGGTTGTTGATGCGCGCGAACATGCACGCCGAAATCCAGCGCTGCTGCTTGGCGGAGAGCTTCGTGCTCTTCCACGACTTCGCGAGGCCGACGTCGCCAGCGAAGGTGTACGTGGTGCCAGCGGCGTGGACGGTGAACGCCTGACCCGCGGGAAGCGCGCAGCCGACGAGATACTCGAGAACCTCGCGACTACCTTGGGAGCTCAACATCGACACGGCGGCCGCGTTGTTCAGCGAGAACTTCTTCGAGCCGAGCTCGTTGATCGCCGCCTGGTTGGCAGTCACGTCGGCGAATGAGATCGCGTTGTAGGTCACGCGTTCGTTCGGTTCGCTTTCGGTGACGGTGTTCGCGCAACTCGCGATCATCAGTGAAGTCGTCAGTGCCAGCGTTGCGCGCATGTGTCCCCCTAGGATTGGGCGGAGCATATGCGCACAGACGTTTGCACCCAAAGTGATTTCCGAACCGTACCCTTTATGAATTCGATTCGGTTTCGGTGCTAGAGGTCCGGCGAGACCCAGAGCCCGAGCGACAGCGGGTAGGGAGCCCAGCTCTCGGCGTCGAGTGCCGGGCCGTCGACCTGGGTGTCGCGGATCGATGCACGGCTGTGGCCGATCGCGATCCGGCCGAAGGCAGACAGTGGCTCGAGCTCCAGCTTCAGCTGCAGGATATTGCAGTGCTCTTTCGGGGCCACCGCCAACAAGCTGTCTGGCGCAGAGATCGCGAGGGTCATGCCAGCCTTCGTCACGATCGCCCGCGCCTGCGCGACGCTCGCCTTGTCCGCTTCCATGTAGAACGCGACGACATCCTGCGTCGGGCTCGAGATCGTCACGTCGAGGGGTACCGCGATCGCGATCGCGGGATCGCTTTCCCGCGGAACCGGCTGCGTGCTCGTCGTCAGGATGGTCGTTCGAAACGAGGAGAAGAATTCGCCGACGGTCGGGTAGCGATCATCTGGCGCGGGTGCGAGTGCACGCATCACGGGGCGATCGATCGCGGGATCGATATCGATCTTTGCCGAGGGCCGAGGGCGCGGGCCATGCAACTGCAGGTAGCTCTTGATCGCGCCACCACCGGCTGTGAACGCTGGCTGTCCGGTGAGCATGTGGTACGCGAGCAGGCCGAGCGAGTAAACATCGGTACGAGCGTCGACCGCTTCCCCGCGCATCTGCTCCGGCGCCATCGCTGTCGGCGTGCCGAGCATCGTGCGAGACGAAGTCAAGCCTGGGCCGAGCTGGTCGAGCAGCTTCACGAGCCCGAAGTCGAGAAGCACGGGCCGCTTGCCGCCCGAGGCGTCGCGAGCCAACACGACGTTCGACGCCTTGAGATCGCGATGGACGAGACCAGCCGCGTGCGCCACCTCGAGGGCGCTGCAGAGCGGTCCGAGGATCTCGAGCGCTTCGTCCGGCGAGATCGCGCCGCGATCGCGAATCACTTCGCGCAGGCTCGGACCGTCGAGATACTCCAGAATCAAATACGGCCGCCCATCCGTCAGCGTCCCGTGTCCCAGACCTCGCACGACATTCGGGTGATGAAGTCGTTCGATCGCAGCG
>JACCYD010000971.1 GCA_013696695.1 Deltaproteobacteria bacterium
CACCGGCACCAGGCGCGCGACCGCGCCGAGGTTCGCCACCGGCGTCGCATCGACGTACGGCTCGTAGAACTTCAGCATCATCTTGTCCGACGCCGCGCAGACCTCGTGATCCGCGATCAGCGTGCCGTTGGCTTCGGAGCTGTCGTAGATCTCCTGCGCGGTGAATCGCCTACCCGGCGCATACGTGCGCGCGGCGAACTGATCGACCAGCACGCGCGCGCCCCAGATGCCGACGCCGAGCGTGGCCTTCGAGAGTGCGGCCGCATACCCCGGACAGGTCTCGCCGAGCCGCAGGATGTAGAACCATGGCAGCGCCGAGCCCATCTGGCCGACGCGCCAGATGTCCATCAGATCGGCGCGGTAGTCGCCGCGCGCCGCGCGATACGCGTCGCGAAGGAAGCCGACGCAATCGATGATCTCGTCCCAGTGCGCCGAGGTCTGGCGCAGCGCGGACATGTTCATCGGGTTGGCGTGGAGGTAGCGAGATCCCGAATACGGGCACGGCTTGTATTCGATCTCGTTGTCGCGCAGCACCTCGGGCGGCGTGCGGCCCTCTCGGATCGGCCGGCCGTCCGCGTCGCGGTGATGCCGTTCCTCGACCATGCGAAGCAGAAGCACGATCGGATGGTGCGCGATCTCTCAGAGGCGCGCGAGCCCCCGAGGGGTCGACTCACCGCCGTAACCCGGAGGATGCGTCTCTCGGAGACGCTACCCAGGGAAATCGAGGCAAGTGCTCGAAAGCTCGGCCACTCCGGCATGGCACGTCGGCTGCTGTAACCCCCAACAAGCGCTTCACCAAAGCGCGAGTCCTCACCACCCCAAGCCAGCCACAGGAACCACCATGTCCACGCCCAGCAAGCCCCACAACGAATTCGAAGCGATCGCCCTCGAAGCTCTGCAGAACGTCGCCGGTGGAGCAGCCCGCTCCTCGAAGGGTGGTGACTCGGAGCTCACCGCGATGCTGACCTCGATCACCAGCTCGATCAAAGACCTCGCGAGCAGCAAGAACCAAGGCCAGGACCCCATGCAGATGATCATGATCATGATGATGATGGGCGGCATGGGCGGCGGCGGCGGCGGTGGTGTGATCGGCGCTCCGGTTGCGGCAGCGCCTCCGGTGATCAACGTCGACACCGGCATCTCCGGCGGTGGCGGTGGTGGCGGTGGCGGGTGCCGTCGCGGCGGCAAGAAGGGCTGGTAACGCGGCGGGCGATCGCCCGCACGTTCCAGTCACCAGCACGCGCAGAGACGGCGAGGCCTTGCCTTCGCTGGCTTCGCGGCGAGCTTCGCCTCCTGCGCTTGTTGTTAGCCTGCGGCGATCCGTTCGATCGCTTGCACGTCTGTGGTCGTCAGGGCCCGTTCGAGCACACCGAGATCCTCCCGCATGTGCTGATCGCTCGACGTTCCGGTCAGCGGAATCATCCCGATCTGGATCGCGAACCGGAACACCACCTGTTCGCGCGTCATCCCACTGCGCTTCATGATCTCGTCGACGAGCGGCCGCTGCAGCTCGCGACGATTCGCCGTCAATAACGAGAAACCTTGATAGCCGATGCCGCGCTCGCGGCACACGGCACGGGTGTGGCCGTCCCACCCGGTCGATGCGTAACACCGGTTCTGAACGAACGCGGGTGGCACGCGCGCGATTCCGATCAACTGCTCGAGCTGATCCGTCGACACGTTACTGATCCCGATCGCGCGCACGAGCCCGCGATCGTGCAGCGTCTCCATCGCGCGCCACGCCTCGACATCGCCGGGCGCGAGGCCGTGGTTCACCGATGGACCGTGGAGGACGAGCGAATCGAGATAGCTGGTGCCGAGATGCTCGAGCGAGCTGTCGAACGATTGCTGCACCTGTGTGGTGATGGGTGCCCGCGGATCGTACGGCAGGCGCTGGTCCTGCCCCGGCTGATGTGTGAACTTGGTCTGCAGGAACACCTGCTCGCGCGGGATCCCGCTGCGAGCGAGCGCGGCCCCCACCCCCGCCTCGAAGTAGTGCTTCCGTTGGTTGGCGGTGTCGATCGCCCGAAATCCCGCGGCCAGGGCGAGGGCAGTC
>JACCYD010000995.1 GCA_013696695.1 Deltaproteobacteria bacterium
CTCGGAGGACCCAGAGCAGCGGCATGTCCCCGGTGGCGTCGACCTCGCGGACGGCGCCATTGATATCGAGCTTCATGCCCGCGGTTATATTTCGTCTCGCGGCCGGGTGGTGGCGGCTGGCCGTCGAAGTGGCCCGTCGAATCGGGCAGGTCCAGATCAGTGGCTGCGGAGAAACTCCTCGGCCTCGGCGGCGGTGAGCGGCTTCGCGAACAAGAAGCCCTGCGCGCGCTCGCACTCGAGGTCGCGAAGGCGTGCGAGCTGCTCGGCGGTCTCGACGCCCTCGGCGGTGACATGGATGCCGAGCGTATGAGCGAGCTCGACGATCGCGCGGACGATCTCGGGCCGCTCGTTCGGCGTGCCGATGCGCTGCACGAACGAGCGATCGATCTTGAGCGTGGTCACCGGGAACTCGTGCAGGTAGCTGAGGCACGAGTAGCCGGCGCCAAAATCGTCGAGGCTGATCGAGAAGCCCAGCGCGTGGAGCTCCGTGAGCGTACGAAGTGCGAGGCCGCCGCGCGGCATGATCGCGCTCTCGGTGATCTCGAGCTCGAACTGGCTCGGCAGGAGGCCGGCGCGCTCGACGATGCCCTGGATCTCGACCGCGAGATCGGCTTGCGTGAACTGCAGCGTCGACAGATTGACGCTCATCGTCAGGGCAGGGTGGTCGGGCAGCCACGCGGCGGTCTGGCGCGTCGCTTCTTCGAGCACCCAGTGGCCGAGTGATCGGATGAGCCCGCTGTCCTCGGCGAGCGGGATGAACTCGCTGGGGCCGACGAGCCCGCGCTGCGGATGGTTCCAGCGGACCAGCGCCTCGAAGCCGACGAGCGTGCCGGTATCGACAGTGACGATCGGCTGGTAGTGAAGCTCGAGCTCGCCGCGCTCGACCGCGCGAGCAGATCGGCTTCGAGGCCGAGCTGCTTCATCACCGACGTGTGCATCTCGCGATCGAACACCTGGAACTGCGCGCGGCCGGCTTCCTTCGCGCGATACAACGCGGTGTCGGCGTCGCGCAGGAGCTCCTCGCCGCACTTGTAGCGCGCGTCCATCATCGCGATGCCGATGCTGGCCGTCGCGAAGACTTCCTTGTGGTCGACGACCAACGGCACCGCGAGGGCATGCTGGATGCGCTCGGCGGTGCGCGTCGCATCCTCGAGCGAGGTGATGCCATCGACGAGGATCGCGAACTCGTCGCCGCCGAGGCGCGACGCGGTGTCGACCTCGCGCAGGCATCCCTGGAGGCGCTCCGCGACGGTCTTCAACAGCTGATCGCCGGCGAGGTGACCGAGGGTGTCGTTGACGACCTTGAAACGATCGAGGTCGAGCATCATCACCGCGAAGCTCGGCGCCGCGCGTCGCCGCGAGCGCGCCACCGCGCGGTTGAGGTGCTCCATCAACAGCGCGCGGTTCGCCAACCCGGTGAGGTTGTCGTGGTGCGCTTGATCGAACAGCAGCTGCTGCACCGCCTTGCGCTCCGCGACCTCGCGCTCGAGCGTCTTGTTCGCTGCCGCGAGCTCGGCGGTCCGCTTCTGCACGCGATGTTCGAGCTCGGCATGTGCGGTCTGGAGCTCCGAGTGTGCCGCCTGGAGCGCGAGCTCGTTCTGGCGCAGCGTGACGAACACCGAGACCTTCGAGCGCAGCGCATCGGGATCGAACGGCTTGAGCAAGTAATCGACGGCGCCCGACGAGTAACTGCGCAACACGTGATGCTTCTCGGGGTGAGCGCTCAAGAAGATGATCGGGACGTTGCGCGAACGTTCGCGCTGCCTGAGTAGCGCCATGGTCTCGAAGCCATCGAGATCCGGCATCCGCACGTCCATCAAGATCACGGCGAACTGTTCGTCGAGCACTGCACGCAACGCCGCCGTCCCGGACTCCGCGCGAACCAGCCGCTGACCTAGCGGCTCGAGGCTCGCCTCGAGGGCCAGCAAATTCTCGGGGTGATCATCGACGAGCAGCACGCTGACGCGTGGCAATTCGCACGCTGCCGCATCGACACCGATGTCCAGCACGCGCTCCGCGATCCTGATCTGCGACTGCATCGCCATTGATCATCCTGTGTGATCGCGACGCAGTCACGAGATCTTTCGGGCACTTCACTGAGCGCGGGCGCCGCCGTGAGCGAGCGCGCTCACTACCGCGCGAGCGATTTCACGCGGATGCCAGGTGTGCGGATCACGCACGCGGTTTCTCGTGTGGAACCTGACGCTTCGTCGAGAGGGAGACGAGTCACGGTGTCTTGGCGGCGACCTTTTTGAACTTCAGCGTCATCCGATCGCTC
>JACCYD010001014.1 GCA_013696695.1 Deltaproteobacteria bacterium
TGGTGGACAGCGTCGAGAAGCCCTGGGTGCGCTCGAGGTCCGTGGCGACGCGGATGACCGGGAAGTCGCCGTACGGCGTGGTCATCGTGCCGGAGCGATCGGCCGTGGACGTGTAGCTCTCGGTGTACGCGATGATCGCGCCCTGCGCGGTGCCCGAGACGGTGCTCGTCGAGCTCCAGGTCGCATCGGCCTGCACGGGCAGCTCGAGGATCGTGGCGGGCGGGTCGTATTCGAGGCTGGTCTGGAACGTGCCGGGCTCCGGAGACACCACGCCGAGCAGCGTCAGCTGGTTGCCGGTCAGCCAGAACACGCCGAGCAAGTCGGAGTCGGCCGACAGCGTGGTCGCGTAGGTGGCCATCGGAAAGTCGGAGACCCACCACGTGCCGGCGGGCGACAGCAGCGCGATCTCGCGGTCGGTATCGCCGGCCAGCGCGACACCGAGGTTCCACGTGCGCGTGCCATCGCCGTTGTCGATGCCGGCCGTCTGAAACGCTGGATCGCTGGCGATCCGGAAGTTCGCCATCTTGCCCGCTGCGAGCGGGACTTCATCGCGCGCGATCGCGCCGTCGTGATCTGGCGTGCACAGCACGCTGGTGCCATCGGCCGGGGGATCCGTGCCGCCATCGGTGTCCGATGCAGAGCCGCAGGTGCCATCGGCCTTGCAGAAGCCCGACGCGCACTCGCTATCGCGCGCGCAGAGGTCGGCATCGGGCGAGCCGCAGCTGATCGCGGTTGCGCTGCACACCGCCACGATCGTGCTGCACTGCAACACGAAGGAATGGCCGGAAGCGAGCGACATGCGCGGCACGCTACGACCGTGCCCTTGCTCTGTCAACGCTTCTTTTGCGGTGCAGCAAAAACGCCGCTTGCAGTGCAGCATGCCCACCCGGTAGGGTACGCGTCGTGGCGGCGATTTTGATCAAGAAGTACGGCAACCGCCGGCTCTACGACACCGGCGATAGTCGGTACATCACGCTCGACGAGCTCGCCACCAAGATCCGGATGGGCGCCGATGTCCGCGTCGTCGACGCGCAGACCAACGACGACCTCACCCAGCAGACCCTCGCCCAGCTCGTGCTCGAGACCGGCAATGCCGCGAAGTTCCTGCCGGTGCAGCTGCTCACCCAGATGATCCGGCTCTCCGATGACGCGCTCGCCGAGTTCTTCAGCCGGTACGTCACCGGCGCGCTCGATCTCTACATGCAGGCCAAGCGTGGCGTGCAGTCGATCAGCGCGTACAACCCGCTCGCCCAGCTGCCCGTCGCCGCGGGCGATGCGCTCGCGCGAATGTGGATGGGAGGCGGCCCGTTCGCGGCGGCGGCCTATCAACAACCGTATGGCTACGCCTCCGGCCCGCCGTACGTCGCACCGCCTCCTGATGACCTCGAGCCGGTCGACGATCGGGATCGCGATGGCCGCGAGCCGCGCGATCGCAAGTCGAGCCCAGCGGTCGCCGTCGATCGCGAGCGCAACGGCCGCCCGGGCACCGGCGATCACAACGACCGCACTGGCAACCGCGAAGATGTGGCGGCGATGCGGCGCGAGCTCGACGAGCTCAAGCAAGCGATCCGCGATGGGCTGAGCCGTCCCGCTCCCGCAGCGACGCCCGCTCGCAAGAAGCGCAAGCCGTAAGCTCGTGACGTAGTTAGCGCTCGCGCACGTTCTCGCGGAGGTGGATGCCTGGCGAAATCACGCCGCTGACGAACAGCGCGACTCCGACGACCAGCACGCTCGCGTACGCGTACCAGGGCAGCGCGAGGATCGCCGCGAGCTTCATCGCGACGAGGAGCAAGCCGCCGAGTACGGCCGCGGCGCCGATCGCGATGCGCGAGTTAGCCGCCGGCGTGCGCGGGGCGGCGCTCGTGACGCCCTCGCCGGTGGTCTCGTCGACCCAGTCGCGCGAAAGGGTCTTCGAGGCGAACAGGAAGATCGTGGCGGACACGATGTAGAAGCCGAGGCCGGTGTACAGCGCATACCGCATCTCCTGGCCGGCGGCGACATGACCCTCGAGCATGTCGGAGACCGCGCCGAAGTACGAGTAGCCGACGGCGATGCCGAGAAGGTTATTGATGAGGAGGAACATCGCCGATGCGGTGGTGCGCATGCGGCCAGGCACCAGGTGCTGCACTGCAGTGATGACGGGGCCGAGCCACAGGAGGTTCAGACCGGTCGGGATGATGAACAGCGGAAGGGCGACCCACGGCGACGACGTGTTCACGGCGAACAGGAAGCACGGCAGCGCGCACAAGAACGCGATGGCCGGCGCGAGGGCGTAGACGCCCCGCCTCCTCCCCCCGATGCGGTCGGCGACGATGCCACCGCCGACGATGCCGAGGCAGCCACCGACGAAGGTGATCGCCGCGTAGTACCAGGAGGTCGTCGTGAGGTCGTTCGGGAAGTACTCGCTCATCAGGAACGACGGCAGCCAGAACGCGACGCCGTATCCGCAGATCGAGCAGGCGGCGGCGCCGAACGCGAGTAGCCAGAACGACTTCTTGCGCGACACGAGGTCGAACACCTCGCCGAACGCCGCGGCCTTCGGCGCCGGGCGCTTGACCATCACTTCCCACCCGCCACGCTTGGGATCTTTGACGGTCGCGTAGAAGATCGGCGCGAGGATGATGCCGGCGCCACCGACGATGATGAACGCTGCGCGCCAGCTGATCGCCTGCGCGATCAAGCCGCCGAACAGGATGCCGGCGGCGCTACCGATGGGGATGCCGAGCGAGTAGATCGACAGGGCGCGCGCTCGCTGATGCTTGGGGAAGTAGTCCGAGACCATCGAGTACGCCGGTGCGACGCCACCCGCCTCGCCGATGCCGACGCCGACGCGCGCGAGGGCGAGGTGGTAGATGTTTTGTGCGAAGCCGCAAACCGCCGTGAACAGCGACCAGGTGCCGAGCGCCCACGCCATGATCATGCGGCGCGAGCCGCGGTCGGCCCACGACGCGATCGGAATGCCCACCGTGGAGTAAAGGAGAGCGAACGTGATACCGCTCATCACGCCCATCACGGAGTTGCTGATCTGCAGCTCGGCCTGAATTGGCCCCTTGAGAATCGCGAGGATCTGCCGGTCGAGGAAGTTCATCGTGTAGACC
>JACCYD010001035.1 GCA_013696695.1 Deltaproteobacteria bacterium
GTCTTGAACAGCGCGGTGACTTGCGCGGCGCCGCGCGGCCGCTGGTTGATGCGGTCGACCAGATCGATCTCGAGCCGATCGCCCAGCGTGACGCCGAGCTTGGTGGCGAGGTCCTTGCCGATCGCGATCGGCATCGCACCAGTGACCGGGGTGTCGAGACTACCCTCGACGATGTACTTCACGAAGTCGCTACGGAGCGCGGTGTGACCGCGCGACACGCCCTTGAGTAGGATCGGCGCGCCGCTGGTCTTGGTCAGCAGATTGGCCTCGGTGAACAGCATCGGGCCGGCCGCGATCACCTGCGAGTCGAAGCCGGCTGCGGTGGCGAGCACGCTGCGGTAATCGGCGAAGTTCTCCGCCTTGATCACGATGACGTGGCCGTTGACGTCGAGGATCGCGTCACGAACCTTCTCGGCTTCCGTCGGCGCGCTCGGTGACGAGGACGATCCACAGGCGAACAGAGTGACGAGCGCGAGCAACCGCATCTGCGCCCAACGTGCCACGCCACCGGCGAGAAGGCAGGATTTGCGATCCCAAATGCTATGATCCCGCGATGTCTTCGACGCCGGCGCAACGCTTCGTTTGCCCCCGCTGTCGGGCATCGAACGATCAGCCGAGCCACTTCTGCCCGCACTGCGGCGCGGACATGACACGAGCGAGCGCACTCGAGCACGCGGTGGTCGATCCGTCGCTCGCGGAGACGGAGAGTCCGGACGCCCCACCAGAGACTGCCGACCCGGGTCGGCAAATCGATCGCAGGCTGTCCGATTCAAATCAGACGTGGCTGGGCAAGGTCGTCGACGGCCGCTACCGCGTGCTCGACGTGATCGGCCGCGGCGGCATGGGCGTCGTGTATCGGGTCGAGCACCTCCGCATGGGCAAGATGGCGGCGATGAAGGTGCTGCATCGCGACCTCGCGCAAGATCCGGAGATCATCGCGCGGTTCGAGCGCGAGGCCGCCGCGGTATCGCGCCTCAACCATCCGCACACCGTGCAGGTGTTCGACTTCGGTGCGGCGCAAGGCGCGCTGTATCTGATCATGGAGCTGATCCGCGGCCAGGACCTCGCGCGGGTCATCGAACGCGACGGGCCGATGCCGTGGTCGCGTGCCGCGCCGCTATGCGTGCAGATCTGCGGTGCGCTGCACGAGGCGCACGAGCTCGGCATCGTCCACCGCGATCTCAAGCCGGAGAACGTGCTGATCACGCGCACCACCGGCGGACGCGATTACGCGAAGGTGCTCGACTTCGGGCTCGCGAAGCTCGATCAGCGCGGCGCTCCGAAGCGCGAGACCGAACGTCAGGCGATCGTCGGCACGCCGTACTTCATGGCGCCCGAACAGATCCGCGGCGACGACGTCGATGCGCGCACCGATATCTATTCGCTCGGCGCGCTGATGTTCGAGCTGATGACCGGCGAGCACCTCTACAGCGGCTCGACGGCGGTCGGCGTGTTGACCAAGCACCTGACCGCCGATCCGGCCGCGCCGTCGATGCGCGCGCCGAAGCTGGGCATCCCGCCCGCCGTCGACCATCTGGTGCGCAAGGCCCTCGCTCGCGATCCCGCCAAGCGCTGGCAGACCGCCGCGCAATTCGCGGAGGCGATCGAAGAGGTCTACGGCGAGACCGTCGCCGACACCACGGGCACGCGGACGTCGGTCGCGCGCGCGTTGCGCGGCAGGCAACACGCGGAGGAGGTCGCGACCGAGAGTGACCTGCGGTTGCGCCGCTCGGACATCGATTCCTACGAGGCGAGCATCAAGCGTCGTCGGTGGTCGATGTTCGCGGTGATGTTCCTGCTGTTCGGCGGCGGGGTCGCCGGAGCCGCGTATCTGCTGACCCGTCCGCCGGTGACGCTCGGTGCGGAGCGCGAAGCGAACGACGATCCGGAGGTCGCAAATCGGATCGCGGCCGGCTCGCCGGTCACCGGGCATCTCGGGAAGCGACGCTCTGCGACCGAAGGCGATCGCGACCTGTTTCGCGTCGAGTTCCCATCGGGCGAGCGTCGCGTCGTCAGCGTGACCGTCAGCGGACTGCCGAATCTCGACGTCACGCTCGCGGTAGGCGATCGCCTGGGCACGCGCGCCCAGACCGCAGATGAGGGCCGCATCGGCGAAGGCGAGGCGCTGCATCGCCGCTCGATCGACGGCCCGCTGACGATCACGATCGGCCAGAACGTCGTGCGCGGCGCGCTGCCCGTCGAGAACGTCAGCGACACGTACACGCTCCTGGTCATCGAGGAAGCGGCGAAGGGGGGCGAGATCGAGCCGAACGGGATCGAGGCGGATGCCAACGCGATCGCTCCCGGCGAGACGTTGCGCGGCTATCTCGATCACACGACCGATCTCGATCTCCTGCGGTTCAACGGCAACGACGGCACGTACACGGTGACGCTGACCACCAACAATCCGGCGACCATCTGGCAGACCGGCGACGGCATGTTGCGCACGCCGGGCGTCGCCTCGATCGCGCTCAAGCGCGGCGAGATCCTCAAGATCCAGCGCACCCCGAAGGGCACCCCGAAGCGCGATACGACGTGGGCGTTCGACATCAAGCGCTGATACGATCTCTGCATGTGGAGATCGCTCGCTGTCGTGTCGCTGCTCGCGTGTGCCGCAGACGCCGACCCCAAGCCGGGCTCGTGCGAGGCCACCGCGAAGGCGATGAAGAAAGCGACCAAGCTCGTCGCCTGGAAGCCGCCGGCGGACTGCACGGCGAAGGGCGGTGCCCGGGCGCCCGCAATGCTCTCGAAGGAAGCCGACGCGCGCGTGCACCTCGAATGCAAGGACGCGAACGCCAAGGTCGGCGTCGATTTCGCCAAGCGCCAGCTGATCGTGACGTCGCGCTCCGCTTCGCCGGCCGGGGTCGGCTTCGATGTCTACGACGACGGCAAGCAGGTCACGTTCGTCAGCCGGCAACGCATGCCGTGCAAGAACGATCCGCAGCCGATGCCGGGGCCGAGTCAGACGTTGTTGTACGAGGCTGCTGCTGGCGCGCGCTCGTTTGCGGACTCGTCGTGCAACGTCGAGACGAAGTGCCCCTGAGCACACGTCGGTAACGACGACCGTCAGAAAGTCGCCATCGGTACGCGACCGCAGCGTACCCTCGGCGCGTGAGGAAGCTGATCCTGTGCGCCGTGCTCGTCGCTTGCGGTGGCGACGACGACAACGCGGCATGTCCCACCGCACAGGGGCCGTTCGCTGAAGGTGATCTCGATGGCCACGCCGAGCCGCTCGGCTCCGGACCGTCGGAAGCGCGCGCCGGCCGGATTGCCGCCGCCGATCTGCCCGTCGTGCCGTCTGGACTGGTGACCTGGAAGGCCGGCGACTTCGTGCTCGCGAACGACAAGGTCGCGCTGGTGATCGAGGACGTCGGCGATAGCGATCTCTACGACCCGTGGGGCGGTCGACCGGTCGGGCTCGCGCGCGTCGTCGATGGTGCGCTCGTCGAGCCGAACAATTTCGGCGAATTCTTCATCCTCACCGGCCGCTCGACGGTGTTGTCCGACAGCGTCACCGTGCTCGCCGACGGCTCCGATGGCGGCCCGGCGATCGTGCGCGCACGCGGCAAGCTTCATCCGGTGCCGTTCTTCGAGGCGATCCTCGGCGCGGTGTTCGATGACCCGTGGCTCGATATCGATGCCGCGATCGATTACGAGCTCGCACCCGGTGCCGAGCACGTCGACATCCGATATCGCTTCGCGTCGGCGCGCGACGAGGTCACCGCTCTCGGCAGCGCGCTGCACGCGTTCATGTTCACGGCGCGCACGCCGATCTATCAGCCGGGCCGCGGCTTCAACGACGCGATCGGCGGCGCGCCGTTCATCGCGCTGGTCGACGATCGCGCCACGAGCTGGGCGTACATCCCGGGCGATGGCGAGGCGCTGGGCTCGTCGATCAGCGTGTCCGGCTTCGTCGGTGCGTTCTCCGAAGGCTTCGACATGCCAGCGTGCGACACG
>JACCYD010000544.1 GCA_013696695.1 Deltaproteobacteria bacterium
TGTTGTCGGTGAGCGCGAGCTTGATTAGCTTGACCAGCGGCGAGCCATCGAGCAGGCGCGCGACGCCGGTGCCGGTGAGGCCGCAGTTGCCGAGGTACAGCGTCTCGAGCTGGCCGAGGTGCTTCCACTTCACGAGCCCGGTGATGCCGGCATCCTCGAGCTTGTTGTTGGTCAGCACGAGCGAGCGGCAGCTCGGCAGGTTGGTCGCGAGCAACGCCATCGCATCGGGGCCGAGCTTGTTGCCGGTGACGTTGAGCGCGCGCAGCTTGGAGAGGGCAGGCGACTGAACGAGCGCCCCGAAGCCCTCATCCTTGATCTTGCCGCGCAGGATCAGGTGGTGGACGCGCGGCAGCCACGCGGCCGCGAGCAAGCGCTCGACACCATCGACGCCGGACAGCCCACGCACCTCGACCTCGGTGATCGGCTCGGCGTCGAAGATCGCCGCCGCGGCGTTGATCGCCTTGAGCGTTCCGGAGATCGCCTCGACGAAGCCGCGATGCGTGCGGAGGCGGACGGCCTTGTAGGGCCACCACGTCTCGCGGTTCGCCGCGAACAGCGCCTCGCGCTGGCGCTTCGAGCTCTCGCGCTTGCGGATCGAGAGCGGCCCGTCGAGCGCGTGATCGAGCACGATGAAGTCGCCGCGCGGATCGTTCGTTGCGACCAGCGCATCGGCGTAGACCTGGCGCGCGTCGCGATTGTCGGGCTCCGAGATCACCGCCTGCAGCAACAACGCGCGGCGATTGCCGGCTCCAGTCCCGACGGCGCCTTCGGGCGCGGCCGGAAATCCTTCGCGGCCTGTCTTCGGTGCGGCGGCTTCGATCGGTTCGACACCGACGGCGTGGTCGAGCATGCGAGCGTCGGCGGTCGTCACCGAACGTGGCGTCTGCAGCGACATGCCGAGCGCACCCTTCGCCGTCGACAAGCCCTTGCCGGATTCGAACTCGAGCTTGCTCTTGAGATCGCTGATGTCGGTGATCGGCGTCGCGCACGTCTTCGCGACCCACTGCTGGCCGTCGAACTTCGGGTTCTCGAGGATCGCGACCAACCACAGCGCTTCGTCCGGGGGGCGGACGGTCACGAGGTAGAGCGTGCCGCCCTCGGCGAGCCGCTCGAGGTTCTTGTTCACGCTGACGTAGCGATCCATCTTCAGCTGCGTGCCGACGGTGGGCGCCTTGCCGGCCGCCTTCTCGAACACGGCCTTGCTGATGATCGCCATCATGTCGGCCATCGGTCAGTCCTTTCCGATCAGCGCGGCGACCTGGGCCAGATACTGCTTGCCGAGCTTCGGGTCGACCATGTGCACGTACGCCGCGTAGCCCGCGAGGTACGCCTTGAAGTCGGCGCCGGGAGGTAGAGACCCGGCTTGCGACTCGAGGCCGTGCTTCGCGCAGTTGTGAAGGATCGCCCGGAACCTCCGGCGATCCTCGCGCGGAACGTTGACCTTCTGGTTGACGACCAGGCCGGTGACGCGCTGCTGATGCTTCGCGCGCAGGATGCGGCGTTTATCGGCGCGCTCGCTGAAGCCCTCTTGCTGGCAGATGCCGTCGACCCACCACAGGAAGCGACCGATGCGCAGCTCGGGCTGCGTCTTGAACGAGAACGTCAGGTCGTCGGCGTACCGCGTGTACGAGGCGCCGTACTTCTCCGCCAGCTTCGAGAGGCGTTGATCGAGGCGGCGCGATACCAGATTTGCGAGCGCGGGTGACGTGGGAGCACCTTGCGGCAACACGCCGGGCCACACGACGTGCCCGTTCGGCAGCTTCGGCCGATACGTGGTGAGGCCGGCAAGCGTGGCGGAGACTTCCTCGTTGTAGCCAAGGTGCTGGAACAGCCCCTTGACCCGGCGGTAGTGCACCGTGGGGAAGAAGTCCTTGAGGTCGATCTTGATCACGAGTGCGGCGCGCGCGTGAGGTGTCGCATTGGTGACCGTCGATCGATCGACGACGAAGCCGTGACACGCGTCGTGGAGTGGCAGCTTCGCGAGGATGTCGTCGAGGATCTTGCGCTGGACCTTGCGCAGCGGCGTGCGCGGCGCGGCGATCCGGCGCGTGCCGCCCTTGGCCTTCGGGATCTCGAACTCGACGTAGCCGGAGCCTGCCTCGGTGCCGGGCCGCATCATCCGCACGAGCGCATCCGGATCGATGCCGACCAGCTGGGCGACGGCGGCGACGTTGGCAAGCTTCGGCAGCTGGTGTGCGTCGAGCGCCGTCTGGCGGGTCGCCTGCTTGGTCTTGCGCTGCGGATGATCGTCGGTCGGGAAGATGCCGAACGCCCAGCCGGTGGGGTTGTGGCGGCCGAGCGGAGAGTCGCGCTCGACGCGGTAGCGAATGTCGGGTGGCGCGACATCGTCGAGACGGAGGGCGCTCGCGGCGCGCTTGGCAGAGCTGCGCACCTTCGGGTCTGGATCCTTGATCACGCGGCGAAGCAGGCGCGCCGCGATGCTGCGCGGAAACACGGTGCGGCAGGTCTCGATCGCGGACAGCCGATCGGCGGGATCGAAGCTCGCCATCGCGGCCTCGGCCTGCGGCACCAGGAGGCGCGCCACGAAGTGCCTGCCGACCTGGAACTCCGCGGGAGCGCGGGGATTGGAGAACAGCTCGTTGATCCTGGCGAGCTGATTTGCATCGCCAGTCGCGGTGGCGAGGGTCTTGAGCTCGATCAGGAGGTCGACGAGCGTGTGCACGAGTCCCCTCGCGAGAATCCTCTGGCCTCGCAACGGGTGCAAGCCGGCCGCTTGGAAAGTAGGCTCGAATGCGCCGTGACGCAGGGGCTGGTCTCGACAGACCCGTTGCAGATACGCTGCGGCCCATGACGCATCCGATCCAGGGTCCGAGCACGTGGGCACGCACGACCCGACTCGCCGAGCTCGAGTGGGGGATGTCGCGCAAGCGCGTGCTCGCGATGTTCTCCACGGCGCAAACCTATCCGCGCCACGAGAGTACTAACTCGGTGACGCGCGAACCCGTGATCGTTCGCGAATGCGTCATGTTCGCGGCGGGCGAGGCCACGCGCGGCGTGAAGATGTTCGGTTCGGTGACCTTCGATGAGGAACATCGAGTCGACTCGATCACCTTGAAGTCCGAGTTTCCGCGGCCCGAAGGAGTCACCGAGGACAGTTTGCGAGTGGCCGCCAACGAGGTCGCCGCAGCGCTCGGTGTCGAGGCCTTGCCTTCGCTGCCCGCGGCGGCGCGCAAATGGAAGGTCCACAAGACCCTCATCGAGCTCGATCGCGATGACGACTGTTTCTGGTTCGAGCTCGCGCCCGCCTGAGCCATGGCAACGGAGGATCGCGCGCGCCTCGGGACGCATGCGTACGTGATCCGGCGTGCGGTCGTGAAGTGACGCCACGCGTACGGCGTTTCGGCTATCGTGGAGGGCAATGGGCACCTCGGCTCGCGAGCGCGACCTCGGTCGCTACGAGCTGCTGCTCGAGCTCGCGC
>JACCYD010001054.1 GCA_013696695.1 Deltaproteobacteria bacterium
GTCTTCGGGCGGGGCCGCGCCGGTGCCGGCTCGAGCGCCTCGGGCTCGTCGACGACGAGCAGCGCCGGCCGCTTCGTGATCACCGGCTTGCCCTCCGCCGCTGGCTTCGCGGTGGCGGCGATCTGTGCAGGCTGCACGATCGGGTTCGGCATCGGCGGCGTCACGTGCGCCGGAGCCTTGAGCGGCATCGACTGCTTCGTGGTCAGCGGCGCGGGACCTCGCGCCGACACGTGCTTCGTCACCGGCTTGACGCTCGCCGCGAGCGTCTGTTCGCCCACCTCGCGCTCGATCGTCTTCTGATCGGCCCCCGGTGGCAGCGACGGCAACTTCGACAGGTTCAGCGGCTTCGTGCGATCGCCCGACGCCTTGCTGAGCTCGATCTGGCGCTCGAGCTTCTGCAGCTCGATCGGCTTCGTCGGATCCTCCACCGTGCGGACGATCACGTTCTTGCCGGTCGCCGACTTCACGCGGCTCTGTGTCGGCGACTTGCTGCGCGCCGCAGGTGCCTCCGGCGCCTTGTCGACCAGCGTCCTGCCGTCGTTCGGCGAAGGATTTCTCGCCGGTACGCGCGGCATCAAGCCAGCGCCCGCCGCCGTCTTCTCGTTCTCGATCGGCCGCGGGATGCTATCGAGCGGCGAGGGCTGCTCGGACGGCGTGTCGACGCGCGTGAAGTCGCCCACCTCGCGGAAGCGCGGCATCTCCGAGATCAGATTCTTCGGCTGCGTGCGCGGATCGAGCTGCGGGAGGATCAGCTTCTCCATCGCCGCCCGCACGGCCTTCTCGCCCATCGGCAACACGAAGACGAACGTGGTGCCGCACTTCGCCGCCTCGGCGTTGCTCAACATCGCCGACGCGCCGATCTCCTGGAACGCCAGCATGCGAAGCAGATCGGCGAATCCCGGCAGCGGTTGATCGACAAGCGGCGCCATCGCCTTCGACGTCGCGCCTTCGCCGATCACGATCACGAGATCGATATCGGGATCCTCGATCCAGCCGACGAGCTGCGAGCGGATCGCGGTCTCGGAGTTCTTCACCGATTCGAACGCGGTGAGCTGATGACCGGCTGCCGTCAGCGAATCCGCGACAACGGTCTCCATCGCGACGCCCACAGCGGACGTCCCGGAGATCGAGAGCACGGCGACCTGGGCGCGGACCGAATCCACGAGGGAGATGGTAGGTCAGATCCGGCGCATTTTCTGGTCCGGCAACACCGCACGATCGTTGACGTCCCGGGGACTTTACTTTCGCCACAACCGGCGAACGGCCGCGGTCCACTCCACCGCGTTCCTGGCAGCTGCGCGCAGCACCTCGTACATCGCTCCCTCGGGCGATGCCGCCGGCGGGTCGGCCGGGCGGACGTTGGGCAACGGCAGGTCGATCGTCATCACGCCGCTCTCGACCTCGATCGTGCGCTCGGGCGAGATCTGCGCGAGGAGCCCCGCCGCCGCGGTGTTGTCGCCGAGCACCTCGCAGCGAAACCGCTCGATGCCCCGCTCCGCCGCCGCTGCGCACAACCGCATCATCAACAGGCGGCCGAGGCCCTGCCCCTGCGCTTGATCGGCGACCACGATCGCGGCTTCGGCCGTCGTCGGATCCGCGAGGCGACTGAGTTTATCTACAATGAACCGCGCGATCCCGAGGCCGACCGGAGCGCCGCGCCCATCACCGTCCTCGAGCATCGCCCCGAGCGCGAAGTGGGTCTCTTGATCGATCTCGGTCAGGTAGCGAAGCTCCGCGTCGTCGAGCGCCGTCTTCGGACCGAGGAATCGCGAATAGCGCGACTCGGCAGACAGCTTCGCGAATCCTTCGGCGATCAAGCTCTTGTCGTCGGGGACGAGCAGTCGCACCACCACGCGCGTGCCGTCACGCAGCTCCGCGCGCTCGACGTAATCGCTCGTGAAGTGGCGCGTCACCCGACGATAGTCGCACGATGCCATCGTCCGCTTCGCGGCGCGGGATGCGATCTAGCGCGAGCTCGACGAGCGTGATCAGCCGTCGACGTTGCGCATGAAGTCGGCGACCTCGGAGAACCGCGCGTCGAGAAACGTCCGGACCTCGCCGGTGATCTTCCGCTCGTCCATCGCGGCCTGCATGCAGCGTAGCCACGCATCGCGCATGTCGACGTTCACCCGGACGCGCCCGTGCCGCATGCGCAACCGTGGATGGCCGTGCTGCTCGACGTAATCGTCGGGCCCGCCGAGCCAGCCGACGAGGAACAGCGCCGCGAACCGATCGCGCGGCCCACGAGCGACGTGACCTTCCGGCGTGCACGGATGCAGCTTCGCGAGTGCGGGCTCGCGCTCGCTCATGATGTCGTAAAAGCGGGTTGCGAGAGCGAGCACGGCCTCGGTGCCACCGAGCTGTTCGTACGGCGTGGCTGTCACACGCAGAGCTTAGTCGATCCCACGAACCGTGACGGTCGCGACGTCGCCAGCCGGCGGCGTCGTGATCGAGAAGCCGTCGGTGGTCAGCTCGAACGCGCAATCGCCGCAGTCGACGACGAAGCCCGTCGGGAACGTTCGCGCCGGCACGATCACATCGGTGCTGCCCGCGCCGGCGGGGCGATACGAGAACGAGAACGTGCCTGCATCGAAGCCGTACGAGATCGGCGTACCCGCGACGCGCTCGGGATACGGCCGCACCACGGCGTCGAGCAACACCGTCTTCTCGCTGCCATCGGGGGCGAGGAGCCCGTAGCCATCGCTCTTGTCGTACGCCCAGTAGCTCGAACCGGCAGCGACGCGTCCTGCGGCGTCGTATTGCGCCGTCATGTACTCGACGATGCCCGCGTGTTCGGCCTGACCGCCGTACTCGCCGATCCAGAGTCCGGCGTCGAGCGTGACGGCCTCGGCCTGCAGCTCGTCGACGGCATCGAGGATGACCTGGCGGCGCGCCGGATCGAACCCGCCGCCGCCTTCCGCCATCGCGTCGTAGACGTGCGGCGAATACATCACGTTCGCGAAGTCGAAGTGCCGGAGCTGCGTCGGGATGCCGGTGTTGCGACTCGCGCCGGGCTCGAGGAACGCCACCCAGTGCGGCGCGACCTCGCGCACCGCTTGCACGACAGCGGTGTAGAGCGGCGCCATCTGATCGTTCTCGAACTGGAACACCGGGAACGTTCCCCAGATCGGCTCGTTGAGCACGTCGAGTCCGACGATCGCCGGCTCGGCGGCGAGCCGCTCGGCGACGTGGCGCCAGGCCGCGACGAACGCGCCGCGCACGTCGGGATTCGCATAGAAATTATCGACGCACGCCTGCACCGCCGGATCGACCGCGTTGAGGAACCACGGCTCGCGCGGCACGAACGCCTGATAATGCTCCTCGGCGCAGGTCCAGCGTGGCGCGCCGTCGTAGCCAAAGCCTTCGCCGTAGATGTCCTGGTGCATGTCGAGCACGACGGCGAGCCCGGCCTCGTGCGCCCATCGCATGCGCTCCGCCACGGCATCGAGATAGGCGTCGTCGTAGCTGCCCTGCGCGGGCTCGACCGCCGACCACGTCATCAAGAAGCGAATCGAGTTGAAGCCCCAGGCCTCGCGCAGTCGGCGGTAATCGGCGGGCGTCTTGTCATCGATGTACGGCGCATGCTTCTGCGCGCCCGAGAGATTGGCGCCACGCAAGATCGCCGCGCGCCCGTCGGGCATCCGCAAGAACCCGTCGCGAACGTGCCACTGCGGATCGCTCGGCGCGGCGTTGTCGCCGCAGCCGACGACGAGAGCGAGCAGCGCGAGACTTCGCATGAGCCGCACGCTAGCACCGACGACACCGCGGCTCGCACGACAAAACCGTTCGCGTCTCCGCCAGCGCGCGCAACGTGCACCGACGTGCACTTCACGTCGCAACGGGCAGGGCCGTTCGGGGCGGCCATTCGGGGAGATTGTATGAGCTGCGCACGATGCCCAACTACGGATCATGTCCAAGACCCTGCCGATCGTTCCGTTGCGTAGTGCCGTGCTGTTTCCCGGTGCGAGCCTGCCCATCACGGCAGGCCGGCCACAGACCCTCAAGGCGATCGAGGCCGCCTTGCGCGATCCAGACCACCTGGTGTTCGCGGTGGCTCAGCGCGATCCTGGGGAAGAGGAGGTCGATCCCGACAAGCTCTACACGATGGGCACGATCGCGACGATCAGCTCGGTGCAGCGCGGCCTCGGTGGCATGCGCCTGGTGCTGAATGGCCGCGACCGCGCGACTGCGGTCCGCGTCCAGCTGCGTGACGGCCATCTCGTCGCGACCGTGTCGCCCGCCGTCGAGCTCGCGGCGATCGACGCCAATGATTCGACGTTCGTCGCGCTTCATCGCGAGGTGCGAGCGCGATCCGCCGAGCTGGCGAAGCGGCGCGGCCTTCCCGAGGACGCCATCCAGCAGATGCTCGCGCAGATCGTCGAGCCCGGTGAGCTGACCGATCTGGTAGCCGCCTACCTCGACGTTTCGGTGGGCGAGCGGCAAGGGCTGCTCGAAACCCTCGCGGTCGAAGATCGCCTCCGTCGCGTGCTGGTGCTCGTGCAGAAGCAGATCGACGTGCTGTCGGCGCAAGAAGACATCCAGAGCAAGGTCAAGGAGGAGATCGGAGGCCGGCAGCGCGAGGCGTTCCTGCGCGAACAGCTTCGTGCGATCCGCAAGGAGCTCGGCGAAGGCGACGACGCCGGCGACGACGCGCTGGTCGCTCTCGAGACCAAGCTCGAGAAGCTGCCGCTGCCCGAGGAAGCGCGCAAGGAAGTCGGTCGCGAGCTCGGGCGGCTGAAGCGAGCCGGCCGCGAATCGATGGAGACGCAGGTGATCCGCACCTATCTCGAGACCATCGCGGAGCTGCCGTGGGGCTCGCGCACCGAGGAGCTGCTCGATGTCGCGAGCGCGGCGAAGATCCTCGACGAGGATCACTTCGGACTGAAGGACGTCAAGGATCGCATCCTCGAGTTCCTCGCCGTCCACCAGGTGTCGAAGGGCGCCCAGAAGAAGGGGCGCATCTTGCTGTTCTCGGGGCCGCCCGGCGTCGGCAAGACGTCGATCGCGAAGTCGATCGCGCGCGCGATGGGCCGCAAGTACGTCCGGATCTCGCTCGGTGGTGCACGCGACGAGGCCGACATCCGCGGTCACCGCCGTACGTATATCGGTGCCCTGCCCGGCCGGATCATCGCCGGCATGAAGCAGGCCGGCAGCAAGAACCCGATCTTCCTGCTCGACGAGGTCGACAAGCTCGGCTCGAGCCACCACGGCGATCCCGCGGCGGCGCTGCTCGAGGTGCTCGATCCCGCGCAGAACGATTCGTTCACCGATCACTACCTCGGCGTGCCGTTCGATCTGTCGGAGGTGATGTTCATCGCCACCGCGAACTTCCTGCAGAACATTCCAGGCCCGCTGCTCGATCGCATGGAGGTCGTCGACTTCTCCGGTTACACCGAGCGCGAGAAGCTCGCGATCGCGAAGAACTACCTGATCGCGCGCCAGCTCGAGGACAACGGGCTGGTCGCCGATCAGCTGACGCTCACCGACGACGCGCTCCGCGAGGTGATCTCGAACTACACGCGCGAAGCCGGCGTGCGCCAGCTCGAGCGCGAGCTCGGGCGACTCGCGCGCAAGGTGACGCGCAGGATTGCCGCGAAGGAGGTCGAGCGGCTGACACTCGATCGCCCCGACGTGCGGCCGCTGCTCGGTCGACCGCGTGCGCATCCCGAGAAGGCCAACCGCGAGGATCAAGTCGGCGTCACGACGGGCATGTACTACACGCCCGCCGGCGGTGACATCATGTTCGTCGAAGCCGCGATCAGGCGCCTCTACGGATTCGGCCAGCGTACGGCCGACGGCGAGGCGGCGCAGGTGAGCGGCTGGGGAAATG
>JACCYD010001103.1 GCA_013696695.1 Deltaproteobacteria bacterium
CTCTTCTTGTAGACCGTGCTCTCGGGGCTGTTGATGTACTTCGGCGGCGGATCCGACGCATCTTGTGGCTCGCCGACGATGCGCGACGAGAACCCGACGACATCGCCACCCGGCACGACGACCGGGCACACCAGGCGATCGCGATTGCGATCGTAATAGCCGCCGCGCGGCCGGCTCGCGATCAGCCCGAGCCGCGTCGCCATCTCGAGATCTGCGCGCATCTTCGCGAGGTGCTCGGCGAGCAGGCTCCATTCGGCAGACGCGTAGCCGAGGAGGAACTTGTCGGAGGTCTCGGTGAGGATGCCTCGCTTCGCGAGGTAATCGCGCCCGGGCTGGCCGCGCTTCGGATCGGCAAGCAGCTCGCGATAGAACGTGGTGGCGACCTTGTTGAGCTCGAGCATCGCGACGCGCTCGCCGCGCATCCGCTTGAGCTCGGGGTTTTCTTCGATCTTCGGGACCTCGATCCCGAACCGCCCCGCGAGCTGCTCGGCGACCTCGACGAAGCTCTTGCCCTCGAGCTCCATCACGAAGGTGAACACGTCGCCCTTCTTCTGGCAGCCGAAGCACATGAAGAAGCCCTTGTCGGGCTGGACGTTGAACGACGGCGTTTTCTCGCCGTGGAACGGGCACAGCCCTTTCCAGTTCTTCCCTGCCTTACGCAGCTGGACGTATTGCCCGATCACCTCGACGATGTTCGCCGCATCGCGGATCTGGGTGATGACGTCGTCGGGAATCATGAAGAGCTACGCCGACGAGGCGTAGCACGCGACCATGACCGATTCGCCCTCGAAACGAAAGGTTCAAGGCCGGTCGAGGGCACGTCCTCGTCCTCGTGAGACGTGCACAGCACGAGCACGAGTACGATACGGCTACTTGGTCGTTGCAGCCGGCTTGCTGTCCGGAGCACGCGAGCGCACAGCGTCGACCATCGCGTACACCACGAACACCAGCGTCAGTGCGATCCACAGTCCGAGCAAGCCCTGGATCGCCCGGGTGGTTCCGCTCGCCAGCTTGGCGCCGTGGTCCTCGTGACCGAGGTCGTGACGATGCTTGCGAAGTGGGCCGGTGTACGGCTTGTCGTCATCATCCACAGCGGCGGCCATCGCGGGGACCTTATATCACCGGCTGGCGTCGCGCATCAGGCGCGAGAACGCCGCACCGGTGGCGATCGCGATCGACTCGACGGTCTGGGCCTCGGTCTCGACCGGCGCGACCAGCGCGATCGTCAGCATGGCCTGCCCGGCGATCATCACCGGCACCACGATCAGCTCTTTCTCGCCGGTCGCACCGAGCGAGGCGAGCAGCAGCTGATCGATCGGGCCGAGGTCGGTCGAGGTGGAGCGCACGGTGCACCCGCGTTGAATCGACGTCGGGATCAGGCCGGGCTGCTCGAGCGGGATCGCGACCTCGGGCAGCGTACTGTGCGCCTTGCAGAAGCCCTTCCATCCGATCGCCACGTCGCCGCGCAGCACGAGCATCACGGCGGCCTCGAGCGAGTGCACGAACTTCTCGAGCGTGATCATCACCAGCTCGGCGACCTTGTCGCGATCGGTACTGCGCCGGATCAAGCGCGTCGCTTCGCCCAGCGTCTGCGTCGGCCCAGTCGTCACCACGACCCGGCGGATCGCGATCCGGCCGAGCTTCCGGCGCTCCGATTCGGTCGACGGCTGGTCGGTGATCATGCGGACGTAGGTCCGGCGATCCCGCTGCGCCTTCTCGTCGACCGGCTCCTGGCCGATCGAGAGATCGTCGTGCTCCCCGAGCAACTCGAGCGTCAGATCGAGCGCGGGGGACGACGGTCGCGTCGGGGGCTCGTGGAGCGGAACCTCGGTCTTCGTGGTCGTGCTGTCATCGGTGACCACCGGCACCGAGTCGTCGACCTGCTCGATCAGATCCGCGTCGGACAGCGGCTCGCCCGCGTCGGCCTCGGCGGTCAACGCGCCGGAGTACATCTCGGCCAGCGCCGTGCGCTGATCGAGCGGCATCGGCGTCGACACCGCCGAATCTTCGAAGTCGAGCTCCTCGGTAACGAACGCCGGGAACGGCGGAATCGACTTGCCGCGCGAGCGCAGGAACCGCGCGCCACGCGGAATGTTGTACGCGCGCTCGAGGTGATAGCGAATGCGGAGCTCGGCGGCGACCGACACCACGAGGTCGGCGGCGGTGGTCTCGAGCTCGTCGGCGATGATGCCGATGCCGCGCGCGTCGACGATGCCGAGCGATGCGACCACGATCTTGCCACTGGCCACGCGCATCAGCGGCACCGTCGCGTAGCGCTCGGCAAACTCCGGCGACAGCTTGCGCTGCACGGCCGGATCCGCCTTGTCGAAGTGACGGGCGAGCGCGGCTGGCAAGCGATGCAGCTGGCCGAGCGCTTGCGATAGCTGATCGAGATCGAGGAACCCGAGCTCGATGAGGTTGGTGCCGAGGCGGCCGCCCCACATCACCTGCGCGCGAAGCGCCTGCTCGACCTGCTCGGGGGTGAGCAGCTTGGTCGCGACCAGCAACTCCCCCAGCCGAGCCATCAGCTCACTCTATCCAAGCCCGCGCCCAGCCACCGCGACTCCTGTCGCGAAAATGGCCTCACGCGACCGTGACGTCCTTCGACAGATAGACATCCTGAACCGAGTGGAGCAGCTCGACCCCGTCCTTGAAGGGCTTCTGGAACGCCTTGCGGCCGAGAATCAGGCCCATGCCGCCAGCGCGCTTGTTGATCACGGCGGTGCGGACGGAGTCGCGTAGGTCGTTTTCTCCCGACGCGCCACCCGAGTTGATCAGGCCGACGCGACCCATGTAGCAGTTCGCGACCTGGTAGCGGCAGAGGTCGATCGGGTTGTCGGTGGTGAGCTCGCTGTAGACCTTCTTGTGGGTCTTGCCGAGGCCCTTGAGCGCGGGATCGTTGTAGCCACCGTTCAGCTCGGGGAGCTTCTGCTTGATGATGTCCGCCTGGATCGTCACGCCGAGGTGGTTGGCCTGGCCGGTGAGATCCGCCGACAGCGACTGATCGCCGAGCGGCGTCTTGAACGACGCGTTGCGGACGTAGCACCACAGCACCGTGAACAGACCGTGCTGATGCGCCTAGGCGAACGCCTGCGAGATCTCGAGCAGCTGGCGACGGCTCTCGGGCGCGCCCCAGTACACGGTGGCGCCGATGCCTTGCGCGCCCATGTCGACGGCCTGACGAACGGTGCCCCACATCGTCTGGTCGTGCTGGTTCGGGTACGACAGCAGCTCGTTGTGGTTGATCTTCACCATGAACGGGATCTTGTGCGCGTACTTGCGCGCGAGCAGCCCGAGCACGCCGAACGTCGATGCGACGGCATTGCAGCCGCCCTCGATCGCGAGCTTCACGATGGTCTCGGGATCGAAGTACTGCGGGTTCGGCGCGAACGACGAACCGGCGCTGTGCTCGATGCCCTGATCGACGGGGAGGATCGAGAGGTAGCCGGTGTTCGCGAGGCGGCCGGTCTTGAACATGTTCTGCATCGCGACCATCACGCGCGGAGTGCGATCGGAGTACGTGTAGATGTCGTCGACGTATGCCGGCGACGGCAGCGTCAGCTGGCTCTGCGCGATCGTCTTGGACTGATGATCGAGGAGCGGCGCGTGCTCGCCGAGGAGGTCGCGGATCTTGCCAATGTCCATGCGCAGGGTTCTAGCC
>JACCYD010001107.1 GCA_013696695.1 Deltaproteobacteria bacterium
ACGACGGCCTTCGCGAAGCCCTCACCTTCGACGATGTTTTGCTCGTTCCCGGGTTCTCCGAGGTCATCCCGAAGGACGTCGATGTCGCCACCCGATTGACGCCGGCGATTCCGCTGCGGATGCCGCTGGTGTCGTCGGCGATGGACACGGTCACCGAGGCCGCCACGGCGATCCGGATGGCGCGCGAAGGCGGTATCGGCTTCGTTCACAAGAACCTAACGATCGAAGAGCAGGCCCGCGAGGTCACGCGCACCAAGAAGGCGCAGTCCGGCATGGTGGTCGATCCGCTCACGATCGCCCCGTCGCGCACGCTCGAGGAAGCGCTCGAGGTGATGCGGCATTTCAAGATCAGCGGCCTGCCGGTCGTCGATGCCGACAAGCGCCCGCTCGGCATCCTCACCAATCGCGATGTCCGGTTCGAGAAACGGCTCACGATGCAGGTCGGCGAGCTGATGACCAAGAACCCGGTGACGGCGCGCGATGGCGTCGGCATCGACGAAGCGAAGGATCTGCTGCACAAGCACCGGATCGAGAAGCTGTTGGTGGTCGATGCGGCCGGCAAGCTGAAGGGCCTGATCACCACGCGCGATATCGAAGCCGCGGAGATGAACCCCGCCGCCGCGACGGACGACATGGGGCGCTTGCGCTGCGGCGCGGCCGTCGGCGTCGGCGCGGATCGCGACGCCCGGATCGAGGCGCTGATCGCCGCGGGCGTCGACGTGATCTGCATCGACACCGCACACGGCCATTCGGCCGGCGTGCTCCAGGCGTGTCGCGATACGCGCAAGAAGTTCCCGAAGCTGCAGCTGGTCGCCGGCAACGTCGCCACCGGCGAGGCCACGAAGGCGTTGATCGAGACCGGCGTCAATGCCGTCAAGGTCGGCGTCGGCCCGGGCTCGATCTGCACCACGCGGATCGTCGCCGGCGTCGGCGTGCCGCAGCTCACCGCGATCAGCGATGCGGTCGCGGCGGCCAGGGGCACCGGCGTCGCGATCATCGCGGATGGCGGCATCAAGTTCTCCGGCGATGTCGCCAAGGCACTCGCCGCCGGCGCCGATACGGTGATGATCGGCTCGCTGTTCGCCGGCACCGATGAGGCGCCCGGCGACATCATCCTCTATCAAGGCCGCTCCTATAAGTCGTATCGCGGTATGGGCTCGATCGGCGCGATGAAGGAAGGCTCGAAGGATCGCTACTTCCAGGCGGACGTCGAGCCGCAAAAGCTGGTGCCCGAGGGCATCGAAGGTCGCGTGCCGTACAAGGGCCCGCTGCGCGAGTCGATCTATCAGCTGGTCGGCGGCCTCCGTGCCTCGATGGGGTATCTCGGCTGCGCCACCATCGCCGAGATGCACGCCAAGGCGAAGTTCGTTCGGATCTCCTCGTCGGGTCTTCGCGAGAGCCACGTCCACGACGTGATCATCACGAAGGAAGCGCCGAACTACCGGGCCGATTAGCCGGAGAGACCATGAAAAAGCATCAGCTCGTCGTCATCCTCGATTTCGGATCGCAATACACGCAGCTGATCGCGCGCCGGATCCGAGAGCACGCCGTCTATTGCGAGATCCATCCGTACACGATCGCCACCGATCCGGAGCTTCGTCAGCTCCGCGCGCTCGATCCGATCGCCATCGTCCTCAGCGGTGGTCCGTCGTCGGTCTACGAGGAGGGCGCACCCACGTTGCCGGCCGGCATCTTCGAGCTCGGCCTGCCGATGCTCGGCATCTGCTACGGCGCGCAGCTCACCGCGCGGCTGCTCGGTGGCGATGTCCGCCCCGCGGATCGCCGCGAATACGGCCGGGCCGGCGTGCGCGTCCTGAAGCCGGACGGCATGTTCAAGAGCATCACCGCCGGCGACGAGCTGCTGGTGTGGGCCTCGCACGGCGATCACGTCGAGGCGATTCCTCCGGGTTTCGTGCACACCGCGGAGAGCGATAACTGCAAGTTCTCCGGCTTCGGCATCGCGACGGCGGCGAAGAACATCCAGTGCGTGCAGTTCCACCCCGAGGTCGTGCACACCCCGCGCGGCGTCGAGATGCTGGCGAGCTTCCTGTTCGCCATCTGCGGCTGCCGCGCCGACTGGTCGATGGCGTCGTTCGTCG
>JACCYD010001120.1 GCA_013696695.1 Deltaproteobacteria bacterium
CTGGACGAGCGATCGCGACGGCGAGGATCGCGGCGAGTAGACCGGTCTTCTTCATCGACGCCTCGCCTGCGGCTCGGCCGCTGCTTCGCAGCAATATGTCATTTGCCGCCTCCACCGCTGATCGGCAGCAGCGTCTTGACCTTGTCGTAGGTGATTCGACCGAGCCCGGTGGCGTCGTCGATCGACGTGCACTGGCTCGCGCCGCACGTGATCAAAATGACGATGCCGCGCGGCGCGTCGAGGTAACCGACGCCCTTGATCTCGTTGCCCGCAGGATCCTTCTCGATCGCGATGAACGAGCGCGATCCGATGTCGTCCTTCTCCGTCATGCCGGGGAGCTGCCCGCTGAGCTGCTCGTACTGCTCCTGCGCCTTGCCCGGCTCGAGCTTCCACATGCGAATCGCGATATCCCAGGTCTCCGGGCGGCCGAGCGCCTTGAAGTGCTGCGACGAATACGTCGCCGTGTCGGGCTCGTCTTGCAAGGGACCGGTCTCGAACTGACCGTCGTACTTCGTGCGCTTCTTGATGTCGGCCTCGGTGAGGAGCTGCGCCGCTACGATGTACGTGCCCTCGCTGCCGCGACCGGGACGGAGGTCATCACCGGAGGGCCGTTTGCCATCGAGCTCGGCGCTCGCATCGGCGAGCTCCCATTGCGTCAGCGCGGCGACCGCGGTGCCACCACCGACGAAGCGAAGGTGCCGCGAGTGAGACAGCTCGGTGCGCCAGCGCTCGAGCAACACCTGGTTCGCGTGCTGGGCGAAGTCCATGCGCAGGCCGAGATCGGTGAAGCGCCGATCGCTGCGATACGCGATGTAGCCACGCTTGTAGATCAGCAGCGTGAACTCGGTGACGCGCACGCCGCGCGTCAGTTCACCGAGCGTGGGGATCTTGTAGTAGCCGGCGGCGTCCGTAGATCCGACGAACTCCTTGGCGCCCGCGGGCTCGGCGAGGCCGGTGCCGCGCTCCAGCGTCCACGCTGCGTAGACCAGAGCGCCGGCGACGGCGAGCTTGGTGGTCGAGTCGACGACGCGACCCGAGAACGGCCCTTGTAAGGACCCGGGTTCGGCGGCATCGGGACGCACGCGGAACGGTGCGGTTCGCACCGATGACTCGGCGCATGCGGCCACGAGCACGAGGCCCAAAATCACAAATCGAAATGCAAATGTAGCCACGGAGCCGGCCGGTCTTAGCAAGCTGCGCCGCGCGTTGCAAACCGGCCCGAGGCCATTCCCGGAACCAGACGTTGCTGAGACACTGAGTCCGAGTTCAACCATCAGGGGTCCGATGCGCTGTTCGATGTGTGGCCACGATAGCCCGCCGGGATCGGCGTTCTGCCTCAACTGCGGAAGCTCGCTAGCCCCAGCCTTCGGGCAGACTCCCGCTGCCCCAGCTGGGTTGCCCACCGTGTGTGGCGTGTGCCGCGGCGAGAACCCGCCGGGAATGAAGTTTTGCCGGAGCTGCGGCTCTGCGCTCGCGGGAGGTGTGCCGTCGGCAGTTCCCGTCGCTGCGACGATGATGTCGGACCAGCCGCACGCCGAGGTTCAAGCGTTGATCGCCGCGCAGAAGGCGAAAGCAGCGGGGATGCCGCCGCCGGGTCCGATGGGTGGCATGCCGCCGCCGGGTCCGATGGGCGGAGGAATGCCGCCGCCGGGCCCGATGGGTGGAATGCCTGCGCCGGGTCCGATGGGCGGAATGCCTGCGCCGGGTCCGATGGGCGGCATGCCGCCTGCGGGTCCGATGGGCGGCATGCCCGCAGGTCCCATGGGAGCGCGCCCCGCCGGTGCGTTCCAGCAGCCGGGTGCGTTCCCGCCACCGCCGGGCAACAACTTCCCGCCAGCGCCGGGCAACAACTTCCCGCCGCCGGGCGGCCCGGCGTTCCAGATGCCGCCGACCCTGCCGCCCGAGGCAGCCTCGCGCGCGCCACAACCTGCGAAGAGTGGCAACGTCGGTGCGCAACCCGCGCCGGGCACCGTGACCTGTCCGCGCTGCAACACCGCGACGCCCGCGAGCTTCGCGTTCTGCCAGCAGTGCGGTCCGAATCTGCAGGATCACAACAAGCCTGGCCCGTCGGGCC